>DATEIL010000242.1:0-15252 GCA_035279085.1 Nitrososphaera sp. | reverse complement strand
AATTCTTTGAATACTATGAACATGCTGGCAACAAAATCCCTTACTTTGAAGTCACCATGCCAGACGGATCGGTCAGCTACTACGATGTCAGGTTCCTAGAGATACCGTAAGAGCCAAGGCGACGCTGTGCGGAAGGGCGGAGGCATTTCTGCCGCCCCGGGGCTTGTGTTTTTTCGAGCTTGGAATCGTCGGCGCAACTTTTTTCTTGGTTACACGTTCTCTTCCTAATTTACCCTAGACGCAACAAACGCAGTGCCAAAAGACACGGCGCTTCCGACCATCAGCACAAACCCGACATTTGCCCAGTTGACGTACGGAAACTGTATTATGGGTAGGCCAACAGTGCTGAGCAGGAACAGGCCTGCAGCCGCCAAGATGATGCCTGCAAATATCAGCCCAAATACCTTGAACATTTGAATTTTGAGCCAAAAAAACCAATAATACCATTTCAGCTAACAAGATTTGATTTTGCGCACGATACTTTTCCATCGGTTCTCAAGCTATGGCGCCAGGCTCCCGATTGGCCTGAAGCCAAAAGTTGCAGCATGAGAGCAATTGGAGGAGCAAGATTAAATTAGCCCTCTCGACAACGTTTCTCCAAGCCGGTCATAGCGGCAGGGTGCGACCCGGACCCATTCCGAACCCGGAAGTCAAACCTGCTGTCGCTGCTGTGTTACTGACCTGCGTGAGCGGTCGGGAAGCAGCAGTGCTGGCACCTTTATCATATCCCAACATCTTCACCTAGGTGAATCGACTTTATGAGCTTGCGAACATCAAATGCTATTCTGTCAATAATGTCAAACGAGGATGCTATTCCTGCAGGATCCCAAGTCCTAGTCTCTATGACGCAGCAATAGTTGGAAGCCTTCAGGGTTATCCTCTTGACCTCTTCATTCATGATCGATTTTGAAAAGTCCTCTGATAATTTTTCGTCTTTTGCCAAGATGGTTGCGACTACTCCGCCGCTCCAGCCCAGCCTGGTAGCCTTGCCCCCAAGGAGTTCATAATAGGGTCCTGCATCGAGCAGTTTGTGGGCGTTTTCGTCTGCCTCGACGATAAAGTCGTTTTCGACGATGCAATAGACGTTAAAGAACGGGCCCATCCTGACCACCTCCTCGATTCCAACATAGTCCACGTTTCCACTCTGCATCCGGACAAATCCATCCCTGTTCAGGAGCCACCTTTCAAAATATGGCCTCTTCACAGGGTGCACGTCCAGCTCAACGCTGCCTACCCTTGAGCTGTAACCTTTTCCTTCTAGTGAATCGATAAGCCCCTGAAGCTCAAAGACAGGCATGTGTTCTTCTTCCCGTTACTGTGATTATTATTAATATCATCATCTCGCTATCATGGCTGCTGTTGCTGTTGTTGCTGTTGCGAGGGCTTTTCGTCTTCCATCAATAGCCTCACCAGCGTCCTCACGCCAAAGCCGGTCGCTCCCTTTGGATTGTAGCTTCGCTCAAACGTTCCATCCTGCGTCCAGGCTGTTCCTGCAATGTCAATGTGCGTCCATGGAACACTGCTGACAAAGTTGGAGAGAAATGCAGCCGCAGTAATTGCCCCGCCCGGCCGTCCACCGATATTTCGGATGTCAGCATAGGTGCTCTTGATCTGCTCGTGGAATTCTTCGTAAAGCGGGAGTTCCCACATCCTCTCTCCGGTCTTATCGGACATCTTGCGCAGCCTGTCGGTCAGCTGCTTGTTTGTACCCACAAGCGCGGCGACGTTTGAGCCCAGTGCAATTATGGCTGCGCCTGTAAGGGTTGCCAGATCTACTACAGCCTTTGGCGAGTATGTCTCTATGCCATATGCCAGTGCGTCGGCAAGTATGATTCGGCCCTCCGCGTCTGTGTTGAGCACTTCAACTGTCTTGCCATTGTACATCTTGATTATGTCTCCGGGCCGGTACGATGTCGCAGATGGCATGTTCTCGACTGACGGGACAATACCCACGATGTTTACATTGAGCTTGAGGGCTGATGCCGCGCGCATGATGGCAAGCACCGTGCACCCGCCGCATTTGTCAAACTTCATCTCGTCCATCTTTTCGCCCGGCTTTATCGAAATGCCGCCGGTGTCAAAGGTTACGGCCTTGCCCACAAGCAGATATGGCTTTTGGTCTGCCGGAGCGCCGCTGTATTCCAGGATTATGAGCTTTGGAGGATTGCCTGATCCCTTCCCGACTGCGATGATTCCACCCATTCCCATGTTTTCAAGTTCATACCTGTCGATTATTCTGGACTTCATCCCGTAATCTTGGGCAAGCGAGTTTGCGATGCTTGCCAGCTGTGCAGGAGAGCAGTCGTTGGGCGGCAGATTTGCCAAGTCGCGGCAAAAGTTCACGGCCTCAACGACCACACCGGCCCTTTCTGCAATTGTCTGGAACTTGGGCGAGTCTGAATTTATCAGGACAGTCACCTCCTCAACCTTGGACGGCGGGTCCTTTCGGCTATCCGGCGCCTTGTATTTGTCAAATGAGTAAAGCGCGAGGGCAGCACCTTCCGTCATCGCCTCGATAAGCCCCTCGTCGAGATTGGAAAACTGCAAAATTGAAAATTCCTTTACTCCCAGATCCTTGGCTTTCTGTGCCGCCTTGCCCGCGCAAATCCTGGCGCTTTCGTCTGTGAACTTTTCGCGCTTGCCCAGTCCAAGGAGCATGATCCTCTTCATGGGCCCCTTGCCCAGCGTGTAGACAAGCACCGTGGATCCAAACGTTCCCCGGAACTCTTTGTTTTCCAAAGTCTCCTTGATGGACGCAAAAACTTCCGGCGCCAGCTCTTTTGACTGTGAAAAATCGTGTTCGCCCTCAAAAACGCCTATAACCAACAGCAGAGTCTGCTTCTGGTCAATCTTGGACTTTTCAACCTTGACCTGCACCATATGATGTATATTGACACACAAACGCACTTTATTTTAACTTTAGAATCGCCCTGATTGTTTTGTATTATTTTGGCAGGGGTTTGAAGGATTATGCGATGCAGCTGTGGTGTCGGTGGGTGTGATGGGCAGCTATAAATAGTCAGAATATGAAATATTTATTCAGATTATGGCCTCCGGCAAATACTTTAACAAAGGCGTAAAGGCGTTGGATGCCCCGCATGTTGGTCACGTGGTCAGAGAAACATCTGACAAAATAGTGGTCTTTGGACATGGGGACGACAGATACGACATACCAAAGTCAAAGATCAAGTTTGCGGCAGCCAATGTCCTGATAGACTTGCCATTTTATGAAATTGTGAAAAAATACAAAGTCAGCAGGGAGGAACCGCTGCCAAGCGACAGGGCAGTTGACGTAGATGTGGCCGAACCGGTTGACTTGGCAACCTATGAGGGCAGGTATCCAAAATCGCTGTTCAACAAGGGAGTGAGGACCCAGGACGAAGAGCACATTGGACACGTGATGATGGAGGCCAAGAACAAGATTGTAGTTTATGGCCACTATGATTGGAGGTTTGACATCCCAAAATCAAAGATAATCGCGGTCGGCAGAAACGTCATTATCGGAATGGACTACAAGGATGTTTTCAAGTACAAAGTCGATAGAAACGCAGACCTTCCAGGCGGAAGCCCGGTCAAGAAAATGGCCGAAGACCAGTAGAATAGTAGATAGAGGCAGCTAGACAGATAGAGATAGAGAGAGACGCGGACGGGTACTTTCCTTAATTTTTGGAAAAGCGAAACGCCGCTCCGTGGCTCAAGAGCCTTGCTATCCTCCGCAGCACACTGGTCGGTGTATAGCAGGACATTTTTCCCTCTTTATACTCGCAGGCGCTACTACCTATTCCTTCAAGACGCCTGCTATTGCCCTGCCGGCCTGCTATTGCTCCATATAGGATCTCTTTTGCCACGCGCGGCAGGCCTGCACGGGCACCGTAAGCGCCAGCTCTGTTGACAAGCCAGAACATGCCTGTCGAATCATAGCCGGGAGGAAAAATGAGATTTTTGGCCCGCCTTGCCTCGTCAGAGTAATAGTGTCCGGCAATCCTTATCCAGCCCCCCGAAAGCGTGCTTGCAATCTGGGCGAATCTTGTGCAGGAATAGCACTTGTCGTCATATATCAGCAGGGGCCGGCCAAACTGCGACGATACTGATGGTGACGATGACGAGGACATATTTATCTGTACACACATAGTTCGTGTCTGAACCTATTAAATCTTGGTCAAGTGCGATGTGATAAAACACAAAATTGGTTGAGTGACAGGGCAAACATCAGCAATTCTTCAAAGAGCTAGCTTTTTATCTTGCTCTGAAGAGCTTTTTTGTGTCGCACTTTAAGCGGAGGAGAGCATTGAAGAATGGGTTTTAACATGCGTTACCTGGACCTCAAAAGAAGGATCCGGGACGTCAGGATGTGGGCGATACAGGGTATCGCCGAGGCCGGCTCCGGTCATCCTGGCGCTTCGTTCTCTGCCGCCGAGATCATGGGCACTCTCTACTTTAGGAAAATGAAGCACGAGCCGTCCAACCCTTCATGGGAGAACCGCGATTATTTCATTAATTCAAAGGCGCATTCTGCGCCTGGATTTTACTCGACTCTTGCCATGGCAGGCTACTTCCCTCCAGAAGAACTCAGGACTCTGCGCAAACTCGGGTCCAGGCTGCAGGGACATCCCATAAGGTTCTCCGAGCGGCAGAAGGATCACAGTGTGCCGGGAGTCGAATACTCGGGCGGCTCTGAGGGAATTGGCCTCTCTGTCGGAGTGGGTATTGCCCTTGCAAAGAGGCTCGATGACAGGGAGAACAGGGTCTATGTCATGATAGGCGATGGAGAATCAAATGAGGGTCAGATCTGGGAAGCATCCATGGCTGCCGGCAAGTTCAAGCTGGACAACTTGGTTGCAGTCCTTGACAGGAACAGGATCCAGCAGGACGGCTTTACAGAAGACATTATGCCCCTTGACCCTACAAAGGACAAGTGGACAGCATTTAACTGGCAGGTCTTTGAAGTGGATGGGCACAGAGTCGAGCAAATAGTCGACGCGCTCAACAGGGCCGCCCAGATCCATGACAAGCCGGTCATCATAGTAGCCAACACGGTCAAGGGCAACGGGATACGCCACATGGCAAACAACCCGCAGTGGCACGGCAAGGCCCCGCCCCGGAAGCACACCCCGGTGCTGCTTGAAGAACTTGAAAGCGAGATCCTGATAGCTCCGTCAATTATCGCCGGCGAGAGGGAAAACTATGAGGACAAGATACGCAAAGTCGAGCGGGAGGGAGTCGAGATGATCCATTTGGACGTGATGGACGGCAGGTTTGTCCCAAACACCACGTTTTTTGCCGACACGATAAAAAAACTCAGGAGGCTGACGAGCCTACCATTTGACGCGCACCTGATGATAGAGCGCCCGCTGGAACAGGTGCAGGAGTACATTGATGCCAGGTGCGACATAATTACAGTGCATGCGGAGGCCTGCACCGGCGACGAATTTGTCCAGATCCAGGAAAAGCTGATAGCAAACGGCATCAGCCCGGGTATCGCCATCAACCCGGGGACAGATGTGCCGGAATGGCTGTATCCGTGCCTTCATGACCTTGACGTGATAATTGTAATGTCTGTCAACCCCGGCTTTGCCGGACAGAAATTCATGCCTGAAATTCTGCCAAAGATGGTGTCGCTGAACAAAAAGCTTCGCGAGCACGGCTTCAAAGGCTACATCGAAGCCGACGGCGGGATTGATGCGACCACACTCCAGCAGGTCTATGACGCGGGGGCAAGGATATTTGTCGCTGGCAACGCCGTCTATGGCGGCGGGGACATCCATGGCGCCATAATTCAGCTGAGACACAAGGCAGCGGTTGCCTTGGAGCGCAAGCTGCTGGATCACGCAATGCAGCTTGGGATAAAGACTGACTGGATGAAAGTCCGCAAGCACATACTTATCCCGTACGCCAGCGAGCTAGGAATTGAGGAGGAGCTCCATGCTATCAAGTAGCGAGAAAAAGACAGCCGACATGCGGGGCGCTTATGGGGACGCGCTTGTCGAGCTTGGCAAGGATGACATGCGGATAGTCTGCGTCGGTGGCGACACTACCGACTCGCTCAAGACGAAAAAATTCGGCGACAAGTATCCGGAGCGCATGTTCAATGTCGGTATTGCCGAGGCCAATCTGGTCTCTGTCGCGGCAGGGCTTGCAATTGCAGGCAAGATAGCATTTGCAAGCACGTATGCCGCCTTTATACCGGGCAGGTGCGTCGACCAGATCAGAAATGCAATCTGCTACCCCTATCTTGACGTAAAGCTTGTAGTGTCGCACGGGGGACTGACGGTAGGGCCCGACGGGGCATCGCACCAGCAGATAGAGGATATTGCGAGCATGAGGGCGATCCCAAACATGCGGGTGCTAATACCCTCAGACGCAGTCTCGGTAAAATACCTCATCAGGACAATGGTCAGTGTTCCCGGGCCGTTCTACATGAGGCTTGCAAGGCCGTCAAGTGAGGTCATATACGCCGACAATGCAAGCTCGTTTGAAGTTGGCAGGGGAAATGTCCTGCAGGAAGGCTCGGACGCCACAATAATCGCATGCGGCCTCTTGGTCGGCAGGTCGCTTGATGCGGCAAAGCTCCTCAGAGAAAAGGGCATCTCATGCAGAGTCGTCGACATGTTTTCGGTAAAGCCAATAGACAAGGATCTCATTTCCAAGTGCGCAAGGGAGACAGGCGCCATCGTGACGGCGGAAGAGCACAACATAATTGGCGGCCTTGGAGGAGCCACGTCAGAAGTAGTCTGCGAGACCTATCCTGTGCCAGTCAGGCGCGTCGGTGTAAATGACAGGTTTGGCGAGTCGGCCCGAGACGAAGAGATTGACACCCTTCTTGAGCAGTACGGGCTGACGGCGCAAGGGATAGCAAAGGCAGTAATTGAAGCCAGGAGCAGGAGCAGAAAGTAGGGGATTAGGAAATGAAAATCTTTCTTGACACCGCAAGCATTGAATCCATAAAAAAGTACAACGACATGGGACTTGTAGACGGCATTACCACAAACCCCACCCTGCTCTCAAAGGAGAAGGGAAACCCCGCAGAAATTATGCGCGAAATAGTAAAACTGGTCCACGGTCCTGTAAGCCTCGAAGTAGTGGCAACCTCTGCTTCGGAAATGCTGGAGGAAGCACACAGGCTCAAGAAATACGGACAGAACGTCGTGGTCAAGATACCAATGATCCCCGACGGCCTCAAGGCGGTCAAGAAGCTAAAGGCAGAAGGGATTGAAACAAACGTCACGCTCGTCTTTTCTGCAAACCAGGCAATACTTGCGGCAAAAGCCGGGGCCTCTTATGTAAGCCCATTCATTGGCAGGCTGGACGACGCAGGCCAGGAAGGCATGGCGCTTATCCGGGAAATTGTCCAGATTTTCAAGAATTACGAATTTGACACAAACGTGCTTGTTGCAAGCATCAGGCACCCGCTCCATGTGGTTGAGGCAGGCAAGATAGGTGCACATGTTGTCACGCTTCCCCCAGACATACTGGGCAAGATGATGCAGCATCCACTGACTGACAAGGGCCTAACCACATTTCTCGGCGACTGGGAAAAAGTAAAGAAGGAAAACCCGGGTCTAAAGATATGAAGTGAAGCGGATCTGCATCTATCGCCCCCTCCCACACACACTCATACATATTGGCAGGCTTCTTGATGTTCTTGCCAAAAGTGTTGAAAGAATCGTCTTCTAGGAACTGCTCAGAAAAGTATTGGGCGAAGCAAGAGGATAGTAAAATAAAATAATATAATATCATCATCGCCAACCTTTAACAGAATTCCTTCACGTTTGCGCGGAGAGATGACAGAGGCGTGCATGTATGTATGTATGTATGTATGTATATCTATTCATCTCGGTAAAAAAACCAATGCAGGCGCGCTCCATAGTACACAGGTATGGGTGCAATGAAGGCAGGCAGTAATTTGAGACCGTCCTCCCACTTCTCCTCCTCTTCTTCTATTGTAGGGGATGTTGCTGAGAGTCAACGATGTTTTGCTTCCCGCAGAATTGAACTACCTTATATTTTAGTTCATTATCATAGCTGTTGTTCTGTGCATGACTGCGGCGACGAACAAGATTAGAAGCATCGAGAAGGCGATAGTCGCCGCAAAACGAAAAGGCCTGACAGATAGGGAAATAGGCAAAAAATTCGGCGTCAATTTTCAGGAAATTGAAAGGGCGGTGACAAAGGTAATCGGAGTTAATGTATCGCTTCCAAATCGCCGAACAAAAGCAATATCATCACTTTATCCAAAAGTATTCTCACCTGAAACTACAACAGTCTGGAGCTTCAAGTCCAGAGGCAACTGGGCAACCCATAACGGCAATTACAGGGGAAACTGGTCGCCGTACATCCCAAGAAACGTAATAACCAGGTTCTCAAAAGAAGGCCAAGTAATTCTCGACTGCTTCTGTGGTTCTGGGGCTACTGCTATTGAATGTAAACTATTGAATCGCAATTTTATCGGGGTAGATGTAAACCCTGGCGCGATAAAAATGGCTAAGGAAAATACTGGCTTTACAGTTAATCTGTCGCCATCTGAAAAAACAAAGCCAAGGCCGAAAATAACCCTCAAGATTGGCGATGCAAGGGACCTTTCCTTCATCCATGACAGATCTGTCGATCTGATCTGCACGCATCCACCCTACGCAGACATTATTCAATATACGGATGATAAAGATAAAAATAAAAAAAATAGCAGGCGTCAAGACCTGTCATTTCTCGAAATAGAGGACTTTCTGGGACAAGTCCACAATGTTGCAAGGGAGAATCACAGAGTGCTCAAAAAAGACGGGCATTGTGCTGTTCTGATTGGGGACATGCGGAAAAACAAGAATGTGGTCCCGCTGGGATTTCGATTGATTGACATTTACCTACAGAGCGGCTTTGTGTTGAAGGAGCTGATAATAAAGAGACAGCATAATTGCAGGACGACTGGCTTTTGGTACAAAAGCAGCATAAAGCATAACTTCCTCTTGCTAGCCCACGAATACTTGGCGGTATTTAGAAAGGACGACGGCGCCGCTTATGCTGCTACTAGCTCCCCAACCAAGGCTGATCCTCCGCTTTCCGTCGGTATTGAAGAAGAAGATGATAATAATAGTAACAATAGCGAGCATAAGCGCAACGTCTCTGCTATTGGAAGGGCGGATGACGGAAAACTGGAAACCACAACGGTCTGGATATTTCAGCCAAGCGATTGGTACCAAAGCGTGTTAAGAAACCTGGTGCAGAGATACAACGGCCAGGACCACTTTGTCATCTTTCGCGGGAAAGAAGCTGCAATGGTAGATCACCATCAATCCCATTCCATGGTCATGTGGGATCTGCTAGAATCCAAGAGCGTCCTCAACCCTGATGCAAAGGATATCGAGGGCGTCCTAGACCGTGTAAATGACGGCGGCTATTTGGCGATATTGTGCAACGATAAAAGACAAAAAGATGGCACGATTTTTCCCTCTGCACTTAACATCACCAAGGCATTTGGCTCAGCTGGCCCGCTACGGATTAAGGAAATTATAGTTGTATCGCCGGAAAGTAGCGGCTGCCCTCCCGAAATGAACAACAACAGTGCTGGTGATGATAATTTGAACATCAACCACAAGTATGTTCTTGTCTACCAGAAGCGAGTTTCGCAGCCGGACTGACTATGACCGCAAGAGCTTTATCACTTTTTTTGGCATGTCCTGCAGCCTGCTCACCGATATCGCCCTTTCATAATTCAGATGCTTTAGGTTGTGCCCGATACCGACAGAGTCATTGAGGTTCCTGCCTACGCCTATGGCAACCATCCTGATTCCTGCCTTCCTGTACGAGCGGACCATGCTCTTGACGGCATCAAAGTCCGACGGCTCGCCATCCGTCAGGGTCACAAGTACATCCGGCTTGAACGAATTGACGACTGGTTGCAAGAGCCCATAGACCTCTGCAAGGGGCGTGCCGCCGCTGGCCCTTATCTGGACAAGCCTCCTGGCGCTTGTCACCGACCATTTGATGTTTGGAGGCTTGACCACCCAGCACTTTACCTGGCGCTTGTCAGTGCTAAACGCATATACTGCAAACTTGATCCCAAGGTAGTGGAGTGCCTCGCAGAGGGCCACTGTCGCCCTCTTGTATTCCATCTCCACATCGGCTATGCTGCTTGAGTGGTCAAGCAGGATTGCCACCTTGGTCTTTATTGAAAGCTTTATGTCGTTGAGGAAGGGTTTTGGAAGTGCCTCGGCATAGGTCTCAACGTCAAACTCATCACCCTTGTCTTCGTGCCGCTCGACCCATCCAGTCTTCCAGTCTCGAAAGGCGGCCTTGACCTTCTGTATGAGGTCGACGTCATAGATCACAGTCTCGTCAACGTCCATCTTGTCAGGAACTGCAAGGCCAAAATTTTCAAGGCTGTCGTAGCCCTTGTTCTCCGTCTTTTTGCTTTCAGTGACAAGGGTCTCAAATTCGTTGAGCACATCATGGCCTTCATAGATCTCTTTTGTCTTTTCCTGCACTTCTTCGTCTTTTTTCTGCCGCATGCGTACTACCTTTTCGACCTGCTTGAAAAGGTCGTTCTGGCTGAGCGAGGCGCCAGCGCGGGTTCGGGGCGCGATTATCGGGATTGAAACCAGAGGGTCAAGTTCCAGCATCTTGATAAGCTTGGGTATGTGTTGCTCTATCCAGTCTGTGCCGTAATTATTTTCGACAGCTTCCTTGACAATCTTGTTTGCATAGTCAGACGCCGCGGCCACCCGTTCAAACTCGCCTCCGAAAAGCTCGCCTTTCAAGTAGCCTGTCAGGAAGTACTGCGAAAAGCCCTCCGCCACCTTGTACTTGCCAAATATTGAATTGAGGAGCTGGCGTGACATCCAGGAAATACCTTCGTTGAACATCAACTCGCTTGCCATCCCCTCCCACTCACGCAGTCCGAGTATCTCCACGCGCTTTGTCTCGACTGTGTTTAGCACAAAGCCGTAGGCGTGCTCGTAGCTCTGAACCTTGGTAGAGTGGCGCATGCGCATTGATTCGTACCAGAGGTTGACGCGCCACTGCCTGTATTTCTGAAAGTCGTTTCCGGGATAATAGTTGAGAAAAGGCAGAATAATCTGGCTCTTGTCCGGCTTTGCCGACGGAGGCTTTTCCGGCACGAGTATTATTATCACCTTGTCATTGCCGGACCACCTGCGGGCAAGGAAGGTGGCGATTTCAAGCAGGACATCATTTCTCATTGCCGCGCTTGAAGAAGAAGCAACCACAACATCATGATGATGAGGATGGTTGTGGTGTGAAGGGGGATCGGGATGGGGATTTTGACGGCCCGCGGACATTCTTTTTTTACCCGTCACCAAAAATAGAAGTTATCATGTCCATGACCTTCTGGTATTCGACCTGCCCCCACTGGTCATATGCATTTGCATAGACCACTTCTGCCGCCTGCCTGGGAGACATTCCAGTATTGAGCATCTTGGCAAAGGCGATCGTCTCTCTGAGGCTTGGGCTATAGTACAATTCCTCAACTGCCGCTGCGTCGCGCAGGTTCTTTGCCAGCTGGATGGCATGCTTTACATCCTTGAGCATGGGCTCTCCGACATTTACGTGTCGCCTGACAATTTCAAGCTCGACTGCCTCGGGTGGATACTCCAGCCGCATCCTCACGGGGAACCGGCTTAGTAGCTGTGGCGGGAGTTCTTTTGTCCCGACGTGCGAAAGCGGGTTTATCGTGGCCACTACGAACCAGTCGTTTGTTGCTTTGACCACCTGTCCTTCAGCTTCCTTGAGCACCAACTGGCGACGGTCGTCGAGTGCTTCGTCGAGCCGGAGCAAGACGTCTGCTTCGGCCGCGTTGAGTTCATCAAGGTACAGGATTGAGCCGGCTTTCATTGATTTTACCAGTACGCCTTCGACGAAATTGATCTGGCCCTCTTCAAGGGTTCTAGAGCCTACCAGGTGGGATTCTCTTGTTCGCAGGCTAAAGTTGACCGAATCGAGATCCTTTTTCACCTGTGATGCGAATCGGCGTACAAGGGTAGTCTTGCCAGTGCCCTTTGGCCCGATGATTAGCACAAACAGCCCCGATCTGCGGGCTTTTTCCATGATGTCAAGGGCGTTATTCCAGTCAAGGTAGATTATTTCTTGGCCTCCTCCTCCTTCTTCTAGCCTGCTGGAAGCAGTAGTGGTTGCTGCTGGCGATTCCATCTGCAATCTTTACGCTGCTGACAGTATTTGAGCGTTGAGCTGGCTTTTGAAGTGACTTTTTTTCATGTGTCCTGTTGAGCAAATTGGGTCACAACCAAATTTGTCGCTGCAGCCACGTGGGGGACTTGATGTTTATCCACCCAACAATACATCAAGAATATTAGAAAGGCTAGGTTTCAGATAGACAAGATTGGAGCAGACTGCGGGAGGTGCGGACGCCGATGGTAAGGGCAGCAGATCACCACTTCGAACGTCTCTTAGAGGCAGGTCTGCGCTCATTTCGGCAATAGCAATCATTGCAGTCTCCTACGGGCTCTTCTTTTACCTCCAGGGAATAGTGGAGAAAGAATTCAGGAACAGCCTGTTTGAGCAGCAACAGGCAAGGCAGATAGAGTCAACAAAGGCCATTGCACAGCACATAGAGTCCGACCTTGTCACGATTTCATCAAACCTAAAGCTTGCCGCCTCATTGCCAGCCATTACGTCAGGGGACCTTTCTGGTGCGGACGCGGCTGCGGATCTAAAGCGTACGCTCGACGAGTTGAAGCTGTTAAGCGCCCGCCAGCTATCTGACATGCAGGACGAAAGGTCAATCATTGACGGGCTCTACTTGGTGGACAGGGACGGAAGAGTCGCCCTTGACCTCTGGAACGACGGCACCAATATGAGTAGCAGCAGTATTGCAGGCACCAATATTTCAGATCGGACCTATGTGACAGATACCAAAGAGTCGATGACACCGCAGTTTTCTACCGGCTATGTTGGCGCGGACAATACACTCAGAATAGCTGCCACACAGCCAATACTCGGCGACAGCGGCGACTATGTCGGAATGATTGTTGCGACAATGTCTACGCAGCCCTTTTTCCGTCACTATGGCAATATCTACGACATCGAATCGCAGTATATGGCGGTGCTCGACTCGGACTCTCTCCAGCTCGTGCACCCGGTTCCATCGCTTGTGGGAACGCCATTTTTCGGCGAACACACACAAAACATCACGGGGCACAGTCAACCCCTAAATGACCAGATCAGGCAGGTCCTTACAGGAAAGCCTACCAATTCAGTGTACGAGTTTGTCAATGGCGAGCGTTTCAACACCGGCCATCCTGTCTTCTTTCGGGGCCAGCCCGTATACTTTGTCTTTGTCATAACGCCGACATCTGCAATCTATTCCACTATTGACGGCATTCTCGCCGGACAAAGGACCCAGACTTTTACGGTACTTGCCGGGACGACAGTCTCCATCGGAGTCCTTATTTTCCTTCTTGCAAGGTGGAACTCGGGCCTCAACAGGGTCGTGGAAGCTAGGACAGGCGAAATCAAGCAATCAAACGCAAGGCTCGTGCGTGCAAATAGCCAGCTCGAGGAGTCAAACAGGCAGCTGGCCCTTGCCAACGACAAAATGATCGCTATAAACCATCAGCTAGAGCGCAATGAAAGGATTCAAAAGGAATTCATTAATGTAGCCGCGCACGAGCTCCGGACCCCCATCCAGCCAATACTCGGGCTCGCTGAAATAATGCATGCAAAAACCAGCGATCCAGAGATGATCGAGATAATTGACACGATTGAAAGGAGTGCAAAGCGGCTCCTGCACCTGTCGTCAGACATACTTGACGCAGCGCGGATCGAAGGGCAAGGACTCCCATTAAACAGAGAAAATGTGGAAATAAATGAATTGATGCTTCGGACTGTGCAGGACTATATCCCCCAATTTCAGGCGCAAAACATCAGGCTGACATTTGAGCCCGGGCCGAGCTCGGTGGCATACGCAGACAGAGTACGTATAGGCCAGGTGGTATCGAACCTGCTCAACAACGCCACAAAGTTCACGGCTGAGGGAGAAGTTACCCTGAGCGTGAGGAGGACGGGCAAGGTTAATGATGATGGTGACGGCGACGAAAAAGAAAACGGAGAAGGAGAAGAGCAAGTCTCTGTCATTGTAAAGGATACTGGATGCGGCATCCACGAAGACATTATGCCTAGGATTTTCACAAAATTTACAACAAAATCTGAAAAGGGCACTGGACTTGGGCTCTATATTTCAAAGAACATCATAGAGGCTCATGGTGGGAGAATCTGGGCTGAGAACAACGTTGGAGGCAGGGGGGCGACTTTTGGCTTTAGCATCCCTCTGGCAAAAATGAGCCTGCTGCAGACAAAAGCGCAGGAGCAGCCGGCGCAAACACGTGAACCTTCTGCCTCTTCTTCTTCTACTACTAGTACTGCTTACACGGCAGAACCTTGAGTCGAAATATTAAACTAGCCAGCGAGATGTACTAATAGGCTAGTAGTCCTGCTAACTTGGAGTCTCTGGATTCAAACCCGTCGCAGCCTGATCAAAAGCGCTACAGGACGGAGATTCTCTATGGCGCTGAAAAGGCTGTCGGCAGAGGAGTTGAATTCATGGCTAACGTCCAAAAGACAATGGACCTCTCGTATGACAGCCGCGCCCCTTCGATAGTCATCGAGATTGCGGAATACAGGAATGGCTATCTTGGCGTGAAGAACAGGGGCGGCAAGATACGCGTCATAACCGACATTACAAAGGATAACCTCCAGTACTGCAAAAAGCTGATCGAACTGGCGGAGCTCAGACACCTGGCAGAGGTCAAGGGGGGAATAGCCGTCAGCGAATCGGAGTACATGGCGACGACCATACTGGAAGAGGCCAAGCCCCTTACCCAGGTAATCTATAGCAACATGCCCGAGCTTGTGGCTCAAGGACAGCACATCTTTAATACATTCTGGGATCTCGCCGTGCCGGCACAATTAAGGTTTCAGGAGATTGAGAGTGGCGTAGAGGCGGCCAGCATTGAAGTCGTCAGAAATCAAAAGGAATCCATAGACCGTGCATGGAAAGCGATTTCTACTGCAAAAGATGAAGTGCTTATACTATTCTCAACCCCTGGCGCATTCCGACGCCAGCTGGAGATGGGCGCTCAGACTCTGTTACAGACTGCACGCTCTAACGGCTGCCGCATACGAGTCATGGTCCCATTTGGCCCAGGCCTTGGTGAAACCTTGGATGAAATTGCCGGCAGGATGCAGGGCATCAGCTTCAGATCCATCAATGAAAAACTGCTCACGAAC
>DATEIL010000241.1:0-15516 GCA_035279085.1 Nitrososphaera sp. | reverse complement strand
TCGCCCCCACCAACTCCAAAGTGCGCCCGCTCAGACGCCATCAGTATGCCAAACAGAGGATACAATCCAGCCTTTACCATTGACTGGAGCCATGGCTGACCCCTTTCATAGTCTGCAACCTGCGGGCTAAATGAATAGTATATTGCGTTAAAGGTATTCATAAAGGCAGAGCCGGCTGCTGTGGAGAGGATGTACTGTTCTCTAAAGTTGCGCAAGTACTGTACCTGGGGAGACAGTTCTGAGCCGTATGCGGCAGTTGCAATGAGGCAGCCGGATGGTGTGGAGGGAGGAGCTGTTGTTGTATTGTTGTCACCGGTGTCCTGTGACGACTGATTGCCACCTACAGGAGTAGGAGGAGTGACACTAGTGGTAGATGAAGTGGCTATGATGGTATTGGTGGCCACATCTGGCAGTTTGGCCTCGAATCCCGTTGCAAAGATCTTTAGCTGGTTGGCGCCGGAAGACATTTTTTGCGTCTCCTCTGCAGGCAGTTCAAAGACGAAATGTCCCGGGTTGTCCGACTGGGCCCTCCCCTTTGTCACAAGTGAGCCGTCAAGGCCCGAAAGGAAATAGTCCACGTCTGCGTCGCTACTTGGCTCTCCGCCCACGGTAACGCTGACGCCAACTGTTGCAGGCTGGCCAATTGCAACAGTGCGTGGAACATCGACTCGGGCGATTCCGGCGAGTTTTGGATTCTGGAATTCTGACCAGTGTCCCTGTTCAAACGGATAGGACGGATCCGCAAATGCCTTTATTGTTATGGTATCTCCGGCCGTGTTAAAACTGTCGAGGTAGAATGCGCCGTTGCTCACGACAGCATGGCCGTGTGCATCAATCCACGCGATTGAGGCATCATATCGCTTGGCCGCCTGCTCAGGGGTCACTGTTCCCTGCAAAGCCGGAGGCACAAAATTCTCCTGCTTCATCTTTTGCAGCTCGGCCTTGATTATTTCGGCGTGATCCTTGATTATCGGGTCGTACCAGCTGATTCCCCGTGCAGTGGCTTCGGTCCTGGAAAAGGCAAGCTTGCCATCCATCACGACGCGCTCTGCTGCCGCAGTCATCTCCCAGGGTTCGGAAACCCAAAACACTCCCGAGTCTGCTATCTCGGTCTTGTCGTAGTGCCAGAGGTCAATGTAGGTGACTATTTCATCGGGACTGAATTTGACTCCTTTCATGTACTGCAGTGCAACTTCTGCCTGCGACGAAAACTCGGGATCGTATGTCCTGTCTGCAGAATTGCTGCTTGTGGTATTTGTGCCCCACTCGTAGGTAAAGTATTCGGAATACATGAAATCCGAAATATCCATAGGAATGCCATTGTGCCAGTTGGAGTACAGCGGGGTAAACGTCACCCTGCTCTTGGACTCAGAGTCGACCACGTTTTTCCACTGTTGAGATTTGGCATCCCATTCTACTGCGCCGTCCCCGACTGGAAGCCTATCAAGCGGACCCTTGGTCGTTACGTCTGTCCATTCTGTCCTCATGGGAATGATCTCGCCAGTGTAAGGGTGCCTGAATGAGCCGCTGTCGCCTATCGAAGAGTAGATGTCCCTGCTGTAAGTGTCCTGAAGTCCGGCAATAATGTTCCACGACCCCTGATAGATCTGCTTGACCCCAATGTCAAGTGACCTGTCGCCGTCGGTCTTGTGGGCATTTGCCAGCGAGTACTTGCTCGTAATCCCGGCGCCAAAGTCGTTGACAAGTCCTTCCACATTAGCCGATGCGACGTACGGATCGGTCTTTTGGGCGATAAAGAGCCTCACCGATTCCTGCATACCCATCCTGACGGCATTCCTTACAAGATCATTGCGTTCTTGCTCCGAAGTGAAGTTAAAGTAGAGAATTTTTTGAGTTACCTCGTCCAGCGTCGCGTTCTGATAGTACCAGAAAGCAGGGTTCTGACCACCAGGCATCCTGCCGTACCACGGGGCATACATCTGTGCAGGGACCACAGGATTGTATTTCACAAATGCGGAAGTGCCTGCAAAGCCTTCGGTATACAGGTTCCACTGGAGTTCCGCAGGATCCGAGCCATACACCACAGTATTGGCCTTGTTCAAGTCTCCATAGTTTCTTTGCACCGTAAAGCCAATACCTTCAAGCTCGGAAGCAATGACTTCGCCAAGGGACTTTCTAACCGCGTCGTCCTGACGGATAAGAATGCTTATCGATACAGGACTGCCCTTGTATATCCACCTGTCATTTGTTTTGACGGCGCCGGCGTCGCTCATCGCCTGCGAAATCATGGATTCGGCCATGGCAGGGTTGTACCTGATGCCCAATGACTCTACGATGTCAATAATGTTGAGGTATTCCGGCGAATTGAGTCCAAAAGCGTCGACCATAGGGCTCCCGTATCCCCTCAGAATCTCGTTTACCACGAAATCCCTGTCAATAAGAAAATTGAGAGCATACCTTGCATCCCGTGATTCGAACGGGTTCAGCTTCGACTCGTCCAGCGAATGGGCAGGATTGACAAAGAGCCCTATCGACCCTGCACTGCGCTCGTAGACGTCGATCCGGGAATCTGTTGCAGCAGCGCCGGCGGATTCAAGCGGGATTCTGAAAAAGTACATGTCAAGGGTCCCAGATTTGACTTCCTCGAGCGCAATGTTCTCGTCGCCGCGGAGTATGAACCGGGCTTCGTCAATGTAGGATCCCTTTTGGGAGGAAGAGGAGGAAGAAGATGACTGGGCAAAAGACGGTGCAGAGAATGCTGCTGAAATGGCAGAAAGGCAAAGTAGTAGCATCATGAGAGAAGCCAGTATCGGTGGCTTTTGCACGACCTAAAGTCAAAGCTGCTTGAATATAATCTTCATGGTATACAGGCACAGCCACAGGGATTGAGGAAGTCGCACAGATGCACACACATATCGTTTCTCATGGGTCGATCTCTGGGATCGCGTTGATGAGGTCCTTAGTGTAAGGGTCATATGGATCCGAAATGACCCTGTCGATTGGCCCCATTTCTACTATTTTCCCCGACCTCATGATTGCCAAGTCGTCGCCGACGTATCTGGCTGTCGAGAGGTCATGTGTAATGTAGAGAAACGATATGTCAAACCTTTCCCTCATGCTCTGCATCAGGCCAAGGATCTCTCCCCTTACAGAGACGTCAAGCATTGACACGGGCTCGTCGGCAACAATGATTTTTGGGCGCAGGACAATTGCCCGGGCAAATGCCACTCTTTGACGTTCCCCGCCAGACAGCGTGTACGGGAGCTTGGCGGCAACCTCTTCTGCCGGCTCCAACCTCACATCACGCAACGCCATCATAGCTTTTGCCACCTTTGCCTCCTTTGTGCTGGACCTGTCGTGGATGGTCAGGGGTTCCATGACAATATCGAGAACCTTCCATCGGGGGTTGAATGATGCATAGGGGTCCTGGTATACCATGTGCACCATTGCCCAGAATTCTTTCAGTTGCTTCCCGGAGTAACGGGTTACATCCTTTCCTTCGAATAGTATCGTGCCGGCGTCCGCATCAACTGCCCTCATTATGAGCCTTGCAACAGTAGTTTTGCCCGAACCGGATTCCCCTGCCAGCACGAGAACCTTGCCCCGCTCGAGGGAAAAGCTCACATCGTCAACGGCCTTTACATGCTCTTGGCCGGACCTCTGCATCAGCTGAAAAAGACTTCGCTTGACTGGGTAGTATTTCCGGAGGCTGCGCACCTCGAGCACCGCATTCAAGGACAGATCTCAATTAATCAGCCGCAGTCAGCATATAAACAATTAGTGACTAATGAACCTGAATTAATAAGATAATATAGATGAGATCAGGCCATCTTTTCTCGCGGTATATGATGCGGCTGGCGTCGCTCTTCTCAGGAGGCAAGGACAGCACTTTCTCGATAATGCGTGCCAGAGAAATGGGCCACGAGATCTCGTGCCTGATATCAATCGATCCAGTGTCAGACGACAGTCTGCTCTTTCACTATCCAAACAGCTGGGTCACGGACTTTTTGGCAGAATCAATGAGGATCCCAATCGTGAGATCCCCTGCTGTGGGAGGCTCAAAGGAGGGAGAGATCTCGTCGCTTGAGCAGGCAATAACAAGGGCCAGATCCAGCCATGCCTTTGAAGGCATCCTTCATGGAGGGATATCAAGTCAATTCCAGAGAAAAGCCTTTGAAAAAATATGCGAAGACAATGGCCTTGCAGTAGTCGCTCCCCTCTGGGGAGCAGACCCTGTCGCATACACCGGCGAACTGTTGGATAGTGGCTTTCATGTGATGATAGTGGGCGTCTCGGCAATGGGCCTCGGCAGGGAGTGGCTGGGACGCATTCTCGACTGGACTATGCTGCAAGAACTCCGTATGCGGAGCGCGAAATACGGTTTCAACCTGAACTTTGAGGGAGGCGAGGCCGAGACGCTTGTTGTTGACTGCCCGCTCTATGAGAAAAGGCTACAAGTCATGAGTGCCGAGACCCATTGGGACGGCCAGAGGGGAATATTTGAAATACGGGAAGTGGCACTAGTAGAAAAAAGCGACCATGTTCGATAAACTGCGCGACGACCTGCGAGGTGCTCTGAACAAGATTGTAAAGGCGTCTGACATCAACGAGGAGTTGATAGATTCTCTATGCAGGGACATTCAGAGGGCCCTCCTGTTGTCGGATGTCAAGGTAACGCTGGTTAAGTCCATAACCGACACGCTCAAAGAGCGGGCACTAAAAGAGCAGCCGCCCAAGGGCCTGTCGCGCAAGGATCACATCGTGACCATCCTCTACGGCGAGCTTGCAAAGATGCTCGGATACTCGGGCGAAGTCATCCAGTCGATTGACAGCAGAACGCAAGAAGACGGCCAGTCTGCCGCGACTTCGTTTTTCAAGCCCGGCAAGCAGAACGTGGTGCTGATGCTCGGCATCCAGGGCAGCGGCAAGACGACGGTTACTGCAAAGCTGGCAAGGTGGCTGACAAAGCACGGGTACAGGGTCGGCATGGTAGGCGCCGACACGTGGCGCCCGGGGGCGCTAACCCAGCTCAAGATGAATTGCAGCAAGATAAACGTCGAG
Organism: Nitrososphaera sp.; assembly: GCA_035279085.1. Lineage (GTDB taxonomy): Archaea > Thermoproteota > Nitrososphaeria > Nitrososphaerales > Nitrososphaeraceae > Nitrososphaera. The sequence goes on along the minus strand of DATEIL010000241.1, from coordinate 10,494 downwards.
GTATACGGAGAGGAGGAAAACAAGGACGCCGTGGCAATTGCAAGGAACGGTCTTGTACATTACAAAGACCAGAACTTGGATGTCATAATTATTGACACGGCAGGCAGGCACAAGGAAGAGGAGGGGCTCCTTCAGGAAATGAACGACATGTACAAAGTCGCCACGCCTGACCTGGTACTGCTTGTAATTGACGGCACCATAGGTCAGGGCGCATTCAAGCAGGCCGAGGCCTTCCACAAGGCGGCGCCTGTAGGAGGCATCGTCCTGACCAAGCTGGACGGGACGGCCAAGGGAGGAGGCGCCCTTGCAGCTTCGGCGGTGACCGGGGCCAAAGTCATGTTCATTGGGACGGGCGAGCGGATTGACGACTTGGAGCAGTTTTCTCCGACGCGCTTTGTCGGCAGGCTACTTGGCATGGGAGACATCAAGGCACTTCTCGATATGGCCAAGAGCCTTGAAGTGCAGGCTGACGAAGAGTCGGTAAACAGGATGATGCGCGGCAAGATGACCATCGAGGACTTTTACGCGCAGCTGGAATCTGCAAACAAGATGGGCCTCAAGAACATGCTGGACAATCTTCCAGGGTTGTCTGGAATGGTGAAGGAGGATCAGATAGACGCGATGCAGGTGAGGATGGAGCGGTGGCGCTTTATCATCCAGTCAATGACAAAGGAGGAGAAAAAGGATCCCGATGTCATGAACGAATCAAGGAGGAAGCGCATTTCCAGAGGGTGCGGGCTTCAGGAGAGCGAGATAAAGGCGATGATAAAGCACTACAACGACTCCAAGGACTTTATGAAGCACAACAAGGGAAGAGGCGGATTCTTTAGGAGGTTTGGTATTGGCTGATGCTCAGAGGAAAAACACTCTCTTCGACCGGCTAGGCCGGTACAGGCTCTGCGCGCAATGTTTGGAAAGACACGGGAGCCGGCAAAAGACGACGAGTGAAACGTGCCAGATCTGCAGGGGCCTTATGGGCAAAGAGCACGCAATAATAGAAAAGATCGTCTCTGCTGCAAGAGGGTACCAGTATGACACGTTCCTGATTGGGGCCATCCTGCCAACGCAGATCTATGAAAGAGAAGACGCCATGAGGGCCAGACTCAAGATAAGGGGCAGGGAGAGCGCCAAGAGCCAGCTCACCCGGCGGCTGGGTATGGCCTATGCCAGAGCGACCAGAAAAAAAGTGGACTATTTTCTGCCGGATCTTGTGATAAACATTGTGATCGACAGGGAGAACAATATTGATGTCACGGCAAAGTCGAGGCCGCTGACTCTGAGGGGAAGATACGTAAAAAAAGCCCCCGGCTTGACCCAAAAGCAGGCTAGGTGTGGAAGCTGCGATGGAAAGGGCTGCGGCGACTGCACGTATTCGGGCCTTTCAGGCTTTGCCGACAGCGTTGAGGGGATAATTGCAAAGGAGGTCATGGAAGCGACGAGCGGCCAGACTCCAAGGTTCTCATGGGTCGGAAGCGAAGATAAATCCAGCATTGTACTTGGCAGAGGTCGTCCATTTTACGTAAAAGTCTTTGATCCTCGGAAGCGGAAATTTGCCAAGATAAGGATCAGGTCGGGCCCCGTGGCTGCCACGCTTTATCCTGCGGAAAATGCTACAGGGGCGCCCGTACGGTTCACGGTAAAGACCAGAATTGTAGTCAGGAGTGACAGAGAGCTGTCAAGAGATGACCGGAAGAAACTAAGATCGCTTGCAGGCGAGCAGGTCAGGTTCGACAACAGGTCAAAGATCGCCACGAAAAAGATCTACTCTGCCTCTTTGAAAAAGATTGACGACAGAACATTCAGCCTTGTAATTGTCGCAGACGGCGGGCTAATGATAAAGCAGTTCGTCGGAGGTGAAGAATTCATGAGGCCCAACATATCCGAGCTTGTGGGCTCAAAGTGCGACTGCGTGACTTTTGACATCCTAGGCGTTGACGTGCAGGACATGTCACTGTGAACTCTCTCTCTCCCCACCCGTTCAAACAAGATTTTTTTCAAAGCAACTTAACCGACCCAACCAGCAAGATATCAGTAACATTTTTGTTTGACCGGAGGAAAATATCTGAACAGCTTTAGATGAGTGGCTTTGACCCCCTGTACAAGGTTCATCCTGCACTTGCAAGCCGCAGCATTTCCCAAAAGGCCTACGACCTCGTAGTCAAGAGGATGCCGCTTGTTGCAGAAGGTATAGCCCGCGTGGAGGCGGCTTCAGGCCTGAAATACCCTTACTTTTACGTCGAGCCGAGCCTCGTAGTTTCTACCTCTGCGGCAGAATACACTCACATGGGGATCTTTTTTGCGAGGACCATTCCAATAGTCGGTGACGACAAGCTCTTGCGAGTCGTAGTCCAGCTGACCGCTCCGCTTATCGCCTACGGCCTCAAAGGCACGATCCATGCAATACTCGCGCATGAATTCATGCATTATTTGGAACTTGTCGGCAGGATAATCAAGATGAGGGTAATATCAGACGAGGTCTCCGGGACTCTGTTTGAGGGAAGGTATGCAGACTCTGGGAGGCTGCTTGATGAAAGGGCAGTTTTCAAATCCGACCCGACACTTATCAAGCACATCACGACCCGCTTTCCAGAAGGGTTCAGAGACTTCAAGCTGGAGGACAAGGTGATCAAGCTTTGGATGGACAAGGGACTTGCAACAACAAATGTGCCTATTGATGCCAATGTCATCAAAATCCCCATAGAGTCCATGGCTACCCTCCAGGTTGACCCCGCGGTAAAGCAAAAGATAGCGGAATTTGAAGGCGTAAAACTGCGAAAGAGCAAGTATTCTGGCTATGCATAGCCTGTCTGACAGGGAACTAGAAGTTGTAAAAAAGTGCATTGCCAAGGTCGCGAAAAAACACAGATTGGCTGCCGCATGCGTCTATGGATCAAAGGCTGCAGGCTATGCTCGGCCAAATAGCGACATCGATCTCATAGTAGTTCTTGAGGGCTACCCTTTTGCGATAAAATACGCGTATATGAGAGAGCAGGGAATTGATCTCTCTATCCTTGTTGTTAGCAAAAAATCGCTAGAGGCCGACGCCAAGAGCGCCTCCTTGGGCGAATTTGCTATAGGGCGCCTGCTTCACATCTACGAGCCAATCATAAACGGCGCCTTTCTGCAGCTCCTGGAGCGCGCTTACAAAAAGCGAGTCATACTCGAAGAACTGCGCAGCATTGTCGATTCAATGAGCCTGCTTGGCACCGAAATCATGTTTCCCCTGGAATACCTGGCTTTTGCAAAGGTAAGACAGAGGATATCGCGCTATCCGAATGCGACCTACAGCTACTACAAGACTTATGCGCGCAGCCCGGGCGCCGCGCAAAATCTTCATTTCGCCCTCCAAGGCTACCGCGACGCCCTCGCAGAGATATTGATCGAAGAGCCGGAGCTCCTGTCACGGCACGCCGACCACAACGACAGCAACCTGTACCAAATATCAGACAGGGCGATACTGGTCGAAGGCGGAAAGGTGAGGTTGAAGTTGGCAAAGCGGCTGCAGCAGGTCGGTTCATACCTCGTGCACACGTATGCTGGCAGAGAAGTGATGCACTTGATGGTAAAGGAGGCGGAATCCAAGATCAGGCGGCGTGCCGGAGGTCCCACCCAACTCCCCGAGTACATGTCATCGCCTAGAAAGGCATACTGGAGGCTTGCTGAAGGCATCCTCATAGCAGATGGCAGAAACTGGCTGGCAGACCTGGCATCTAGGCGCGGCTTCTCTGACTTTAAGGTCATACACAAGAAACGCCTCGGCAACATCAATAGCAGGACTACCTTGCACACCATACGGCATGCCGGGGGGAACTACAATATCGTGGTCAAGGAACTGGCAAGGACAAAGGCAATAAAGTGGGCGGCCCTCAGCCTGTGGACATCTCCGGTAAAGCGCTTCAAGGTCGGACCGCTGTTCCGCCTCGGAACGGCATACAAGGGGATAAGGTTTTTGCGCGGCATCAGAGCGGGCGCGCCGGCAGTTGAAGCCATAGTGCTTGACCAGCGGCTGCTAGTTACCGGCTTTGTTCAGGGACAGACAATGGCGGACGTGATAAAGGAAATCCTGGGCGGAAAAAACGACTTGCGGCTTTTGCGCGAGGCAGGCGGCCAAGTCGCAAGAATCCACAACGCTGGGGCCAGCCTTGGCAATATCAAGCCAAAAAACATCATCGTCGTCAGCAGCGACAACAGCACAGAAAACCAGCTCATTTTCACCGATACCGAGCAGTTTCTCTTCAGCCCAAGCGATCAGGTCTGGGACATTGCCCAGTTTATCAGCTGGGATCTGAAGGCGACAAGGAACAGTGCTGTCGCCGGCAGGGTGGCGAGTGAATTCCTGCAGGGCTATGCGAATGTGGCAAGGGATTCCACAAACCTGTCAAAGCTTGCAAAAAGCAGACGCTATCTGGAATCATTCTTTCCATTGCTTTCCCCATCAGTGGCTAGGGCCATCAAAAGTGAAGTGCAAAAGTTTGCAGGACAATAATTGCAATAATAACAATATTAGATGCACAAGTGGAGAGGCGATGGCAGCGGCAGCTGGCCGGTAGGGCCGCTCTGTCTACTTTTTGCCTTTTTTGGCCTGTTCCTTGTGGGTAAATTCGGTGAAGCCGCATTTGCCACAGGTTAGCCTGTCCTTATGTTCTGCCATGAATGTGCCTTTGCCACAGCGAGGACAATCCCGCTTTGAGCGGGTTACCTTGTCGCCCTGCACCTTGTAGAACTTGTAGACTGCCACTTCTCCCTTGGTTGCTTTCTTGTCAGCCATTGCTATTATTACCTCTTGGCTCCTGATGCGCTACCCTTAGAAGCAGCTGCTTCCTGTTTTGCCTTCAGCTTGGCAGCCTTTTCTTCGTCGAGGATCTTTTTCCTTTCCTCTTTTGGGAGCGTGCGCAACATCCTGTAGCGCGGAAGGTGGTTTGCGGCCATTTTTTCGTCATCATACACATAGAATAGGGCGTGAACGTCGGTCATGCCGGTTTCGCAAATCAGGTTTATCGGGATAATGTGCTTCTTGTCGACAGAAAGCTGGCTTGCCATCCTTTCGACAGCTTCTGTTCTTTTCATCTTGCCCGCAGCTCCCCTGAACAGTGCCTTGACTTCGCGTCTGTTCAGCAAGGAATTCTTGCGGTCTTCTAGGGTAACAACGTCTTGAGCAGACAAAGTAGCACAAAATGCCCTCTGAAGCGAATATAAGTATTTGCCCAAGCGGTCAGGAAGGAAAATCAAATATACCCACACAAGTGAAAGGACTTGGATGAAGTCATTTTTCCAGGAGTTCTGCGACAAGATAGTCACACTTGACCCGACGATAAGGTTTGCAGGGATTGCCGACGAAGACGGCCAGCTTGTCGCCACCGCGGATAGAAAGGGCCTCAAGCCTATTCTGAACCCTGAGGAGAGGGCACAGTACGCGATCACGGCGGCCACGCGCCAGTTCACGCGCCTCCGCTGGGAGTACCTTCTGGGCAAGGTAAATTATGCAATGTCACACTATGCAAAGATAATCCGCGCCACTATCCCCATAGCGGATGAAAACAGCCACCTGTACTATGTGCTGTTGTTGTCTTTTGATGTCGGGAAGGGCAACACGCACAAGATAATCATGGACAAGGTTATTCCACTAGTGCGCAAAAACACCGCCAAGTTTCTGAAGGACCGGCCAGCGACTAGCCGCTCCTAAATGGCGATCTTGGGAATATGACCTTGATGGGATGCCTGAATGCAGGATGCACCATTATGAGCTCGCCACTGTTCAGCCGGACAATACTCTTCTTGGTGCTCTCGTCGAGCATGCGATAAGGGTCTGTTGACAGCTCGGAAGCGCCAAGCTTTGCTATCGTGTGCATGCCAATATTTTCATGAAATGAAGGATTCAGCGCGCTTTTGAACTGCTGTGCAGAGAACAGGATTGTGCCCCGCGACCGGCCTGTGACGACCGGCCTCATTATCTGGTCTGCGACCGGTGAGATCTGGTTGTTGCCCTGCTGCAAGCGGGGGACAAACCGGTTTATCTCATCAATGAAAATCAGGATGAACTTTGGCCGCAGTGTATCTTCGTCCTGCCGCATTGCAGAAGAATATAGCAGGTCGATGCTCTTCATGACGTCCCCAACCACAAATCCCTGCTCCTCGACTGTGGGCAGCATGGCAATGTCTATCACGAAAACATCTCCGCGCCCTAGTCCCATTATCTGCTTTCCAAGGTATGTGCTCCGGACTTTTCTGTCGGTAAACATGGGCGACTTCAGTATCCTCTGCAGGCTCCCCAGGAAATGGATGACAGTTCCCTTGAGTGGGACTACTTCCTCCGGGTAATCCTTGAAAGCCAACAAGTCCTTCCAGCCATTGACCTTGCGGCTATCCGACAGGGCGGGCCAGGCCTCATAAAGATAATTGATTATTGAGGAAATGTTGTGCTGCCTGTCCTGCATGTCAAATAGCAGATCCAGCCTGTCGTAAACATCGCCAAGCTCAAATGAATAGGTGCGGGAATTTTCGGGAACAAAAGCAGAATTTGGCCTGCCGTCGCTTCCGCGTGGGAGAAAGTATGATACGTTACTGAAGGGTTCAATTTTCAGGCCCAGCAGGTCATGGAGGCTTTTGTTCTTGCCTTCCACCTTGGCATCCTTGCGGTCCAGGTGGAGCAGATCCTGTTCCTTGGTGTTGAAAATTACGACTGCTGCATCCTGTACCAGCCTTTGGTAAGTGGCCTGCAGCAGAAACAAGAGGTACGAAGTCTTTTGGTTTCCGGAAATCCCTGCCGCGTTGACATGCGCCGTATCAGGACCGAGCAGGTAAGACGTATCGAGTGATATTGGCACGCGGAGTCCATTGGACATTTCAATAATGCCTGAGGGAACAGGAGCCACCATCTCCGGTATTCCTAACGCGAATATCACCTCTTTTTCATCTGAGAACCTTACCGGCCTTCCCCCTCCGACCGGCATGCTCACCGTTCTGTATTTTCCAGACGGGTTGTCGTTGTTTTTCTTGCTGTCGTCTCTTTTGTCGTCATCCTCAATACCGATGTTTGCCATCACGACGATCTTGGCAACGAGCCCCACCAGGTCGATTGCCAGCAACTCCTTTACCATTCCGACAGTCTTTGTGTCATGGATCTGTTCTACAGTTACAAAGTCGTACGGGTTTATGACGGAGCCGGGGTTGACAGACATCCAAAACTCGTCCGCGGTATTCGGAAACCTCTCTGTTGCAATTGTCCGGCCGAGTTCCCCGGTTTTTTCCCTGCTTCCTCTCCTCCCCCTTCTTGTTCGATAGCCCGGCTCCTGCATGAAATAGGTAGACTGCTGTATCACGTATTTAGGCTGCTAGACTGCGGGATCAAAATCCGGGTTGTCGTCTCCGTCCATGTCATGGTCGGCCGATTTCATTCTTTCATATTCCCTTTCGTCCTTGGTCTCTACCTCTTCGGGTCTGACTTCTCTGTCGAGCGGCCTTTCGTCTTCAGGCTTGACTATGGCCTTCTTTGGAACTGGTGGAAAATCGGAATTATCAGAATTCATAAAAGAAACCCACGCACACACACAAACGTACACACATACACATAAGCACGCACAAAAAAGAGAAGAGCGGAGCGGTTATTCGTTCGTTCCCGCGGCACCCTGTTCGTATTCAGATCCGGTTGGTGCTGCGCCGGCCGTTCCCTTTGCCATTCCCTTGCTTCTTGCTATTTCACGGGCCTCCTCGGGGTTCTTGCCTGTCTGGCCTTCCTCCACGATTTTCTGGTCGCTGCCGTCCCTCTTGACTGCAGTTGGCTCGTGCTCTTTGATTTTGGCAGGCGTCATGGCTTCCTTTGAGCGGTACTCCTTCAACGGGTCATCCTTTCGTTCGACTTCTGTACCTTGCGCACCTTCTTCGTACTGTCTGTCTGATTCTGACATGACATACGCGGGCGCAGAAACTATTTAGTAATTATGAAAGATTGCAATTGTATAATCATTCGCTTAGGCAGGCAAAAGCTTGGCAAACCTTATGTAGCGTCCGGCGGATAGCTCCAGTCGATGCCCTTTGAAAGCCTCGGAGAGTATGTCGAAGCGCTCGACGCCGCGGGAGAGCTGAAGCGCGTCACGGCTAGGGTCAGCCCCCATCTTGAGATCGCCGAGATAATGCGCAGGCTGATGTATTCTGGGCAGGGCCCGGCAGTCTTGTTTGAAAACGTGGATGGTCTTTCCTCCATGCCGATCCTTGGCAACGCGTTTGGCAGTATGAAGAGGCTCGAATTAGGCCTCGAAACTGCAGACTTTGTTGACATTGGAAACCGGATAGTTGACCTGACCAGGATGAAGATGCCATCCGGGATGTTCAACAAGCTCAAGATGCTGCCAAAGCTCTCAGAGATAGGAGAATACGGCCCAAAGTACGTCGACAGCGGGCCCGTGGCAGAAGTTATCGAAACTGACAAGGCCTCGCTAGACTCGCTTCCGGTGCTAAAGTCGTTTGCAGGCGATGCGGGGCGATTTATCACATTTGGCATTACGGTAACCAAGCACCCTGAGACGGAGATCCGCAACATGGGAGTCTACAGGATCCAGATCATCGACGGCCGGCATGCAATCATGCACTGGCAGACGCACAAGAGGGGCGCCCAGCACTACAAGATGCTGAAGGAGCAGAAGAAGAAGATTGAAGTGGCAATAGTGATCGGTGCAGATCCTGCCACGGTATTCAGCGCTGTTGCGCCGGTGCCAGAAGGAATGGACAAGTTTCTGTTCTCCGGAATTACCAGGAAAAAGGGAGTCAGGCTGATAAAATGCAGGACAGTCGATCTGGAAGTACCGGCGAACGCAGAGATTGTGCTCGAGGGTACCGTCGACCCTAACGACGTGCGTATGGAAGGGCCTTTTGGCGACCATACGGGATACTACACGCCCCCAGAGCCTTTCCCTGTTTTCACTCTGACTGCAATCATGCGGAGGAGCCGGCCGGTCTATCTGACGACTGTAGTTGGAAAACCGATACTGGAAGATGCATTTATCGGCAAGGTGATAGAGCGCTCGTTCCTGCCACTGATAAAGATGTTCCACCCCGAGGTTGTGGACTTTTCAATGCCGGCAGCTGGATGGTTCCAAGGAATGGCCATAATTTCGATAAAAAAACAGTACCCCGGCCAGGCCAAGAAAGTAATGATGGGTCTGTGGGGCATGGGCCAGCTGTCGCTGACAAAAATGTTTATTGTAGTCGATGGCGAGATAAACGTGCATGACATGGACGACGTGCTGTGGGCTGTAACGACCAGGGCAGATCCTGCGCGTGACACGATGATAATCAATAATGCACCGACTGACACGCTCGACCCAGCGTCACCTCTTGTCAACCTCGGATCAAAGCTGGGCATTGATGCGACCACAAAGACCCGGGAAGAGGGCTACATGCGCGAGGTCCAGCAGCTGGCCGTAGTTGATGAGGAGACCAGACAGTCTGTTGACAAGCGATGGTCAGAGTACTTTAATGGTACTTTATGATCCTGTATGAATTGTCGCGTTCTGCAACCCTAAAGCCGGCCTGCTTTACGGCAGAGATTATTCTGCTTGAAGTCAGCTCGGTCGACCGGGCACCTGTGGCACTCACCACTTCTTCGCCTATCAAAGTGCCTCCAAAATCGTCTGCACCGTGATTGAGCGCAAGCTGGGCCATCCCTATGCCATTGGTGAGCCAGGAGGATTGCAAATGATCAATGAGTCCGTTGAACATAATCCGCGAAATGGCAATCATTTTGAGAAGCGACTGCCCGCCCGAGGGATATCTGATAAGCCCCTCAGCCTGCATCTCTGTCTTGTTAGGCTCAAAGCTCCACGGGACGAAGACGAGGAATCCCCCGGTCTTTTCCTGCAACTCTGCAATTTTCATGATGTGGCCTGCACGCTCCTGCTCGGTTTCAACAGTACCGTACATCATTGTGGCGACTGACTTTAGTCCGATATTATGGGCCTCCTCCATTATCCGCAGCCATTCATGGCTCTTTATCTTGAGCGGGCTTATCTCCTCTTTTACCCTGTCGTCGAGGATTTCTGCTCCTCCGCCGGCAAAAGTGTCCATGCCCGCAGCCTTGAGGCGTGCCAACACTTCTGAGGTGCTCGACTTTTCGACTCTCGCTATCATGTCCACCTCGGATGGCGACAGGCCGTTTATGCCAACTTCGGAGCACTTTGCCTTGATGGCACGAAACGCCTGCTCATAGTATTCGATCCCAAGGTTGGGGTTATGTCCGCCCTGGATAAGCACTTGGGTGATACCGAACATTTCCCTCGAAGTTGCGACCCGCCTCACGATATCTTCGATAGGCACGGTGTACGATTCTTCGTGGCCGGGGGGACGATAGAAGGCGCAGAATTTGCAATAGGTAACGCATACGTTGGTGTAGTTGAGAATAATGTTGTTGATGAACGTTATCGTGTCGCCGAATTTTCTCTGCCTGAGGATGTTGGCTACTAGGCCCATTGAATACACGTCGTCGGATTTGACAAGCCTCAG
>DATEIL010000240.1:0-3302 GCA_035279085.1 Nitrososphaera sp. | reverse complement strand
GTACGGCTCCATAGTCGCCCTTACCTCGCGCACGTATTCCGTACTTGACCTGTCCACTCCTACGTACTTTCGGTATTCCTCATACGATGTATTTACCAGGATGTTATTGGCATCTGCCAGAGCTATGCCGTCGATTAGGGTGACCTTGCCGATCTCCACGTCGGTTTCCCAGAGGAGCCGGTTCGCCTCTTCACTTGTAAACTCGCCCCTCTGAAAGGCCGGCTGCGCCGCCAGCCTCTCCAGCCGCAATACTACGCCATCAATGTCTGAAGCGATATGGATGGCAAGGGCTTCGGTGTTGTCTATCTGCCTCAGTTTCTGCTGTTCAAGCAAGGCGTTTCTAAAGTTAGCTTCTGTTATTGCCTGCAGGTAAAAGTACGAGCTAAAGGCGGCGACAACTATTACGGCAATTGCCATATATGCAATCCATGATCGCTTCTTAGGCAGCAAGCGCATAGAAAAAAGTCCCATGGAAACATGGTTGATGGATGCATGGGACTTGATAAATGGGTATGATGGAATCTTCTAGAGTAGACAAGCATGCACCCAACCGGTAGCGCAGTAGTTACAACAGCACACTCTATCACGATAGGATGACGACGTGAATGATAATAGTGCCTATCGAAAGAATGTAAAAAATAATCTCCCGTCTGACTGGCTAAGAATGCCTGCTACCAGAATATCTGTTCGCAGTCGCAGTGTCCGCCAAACTTGGTTGTCCTGCCACATTTTGAACAAGTGTGCGGAGGCTCTACATTTTCCTGATCTTCATTTAACATACCTTAGCTTGGTCAATATTGCATATAGAGGGTTGCAGACATCAGGTTTGCATTTTTGTGTGTGGTAATTTTTTCCTACTATTTGCTCTTTGATTTCTTTGACTTGGTGCCCTTGCCCTTCCGTCCAAGCTTTGCGTTTGCCACAGCGTACGGGTTCTTGGCGCCACCACTTTTCTTTATCTTCTTCACAGTCCTTTCGTACTTTTTCTTGCTGACCCCCTTCTTTACTCCTCTAGCCATGATGTCTTTACTGGTGCAGACATAGGATATTAAAATCACCACAGATTGTTCCTTTGCGGAGAGGTCGCAGACATGACTGGCTGTGGTTTGCATGTATGTATATGCCTGCGCAAAATTTTTCAGGAGTAAGTACTCTCTCATAGCGGCTAAGCTTAATAACGACAGCTGCGGCTCCGCGTGCCATATGTCTGACTTTGAAAAAGTTGTCGATACGATACTTGGCAGGTGGCGGAGCCAAATTCTATACGCGGGAGTAAAGCTCGGTGTCTTTGAGTCCCTTGTCGGCCAAACCGCAAAGCGGGCATCCGATATCGCAAGTGAACTGGCACTTGATCCATCACTGGCATACCGGCTTCTGCGGGCCTTGGCATCCATCGGCTTTCTAAAGGAGAAGGACGGCCAAATGTTTTCATTGACTCCGCTTGGAGATCTGGTACGGAAGGACCACCCTCAGACTCTGCGGGGAGTGGTGCTGCTGGAAGAGGGCCCAGAGCATTACGCCATATGGAAGCATCTTGTCCCTATGGTCAGAGACGGCAAGCAGGACGGGTTCCTCCGCGAATTTGGCACCAGAATATTTGATTACATGCCGCAGAACCCAGAGTATGCAGAGGTGTTCAACTATGCAATGAGCAGCTATTCTGCGACTCATACCCGGTGGGTGCTCGAGGCGCTCAAAGACTTTGACTTTTCAAAAATCAGAACCCTCTGCGACATAGGGGGCGGGCACGGACATCTTCTCTGCAACCTGCTTGTGGAGCATCCACAGCTCAAAGGTACAGTTTTGGAGCTGGAACCAACAATAAGAGACAAGGAACTGCTGTGGGCCACAAAGATGGGACTGGCCTCGCGCTGCAACTACATTGCCGGCGACATGTTCCGCGAAGTTCCCGAGTCGGATGCATACATTATGAAAATGATCCTTCATGACTGGAGCGACGAGGAATGCATCAGGATCCTGTCAAACATCCAAAAGGCCGCCCCTTCTGGCGGGCGCGTCCTCATAGTGGAGCACATCGTACCGGACCCACACACGCCCCACTTTTCAAAGCTCTTTGATATCCACATGATGTGCGCGCTTTCCGGGAGGGAGCGGACTGAAAAAGAGTATGCAGACCTGATGAAAAGTGCAGGGCTTGAATATGTCCGGACGCACTATCCACAGTCAAGGGCCATAGGAGTAATTGAAGGAACCAAGCGCTGACTCTTCCGGTGACCTCAATCTTTTTTTTGGATGGATTTCCCGTGTCTCCACGCTCCCCCTTTTGCCGCATCCCATCAAGAATCCCAAAAGCGACTCCGAACCGATTCCTGGATTTTCCTGCCGGAATCCGCTCAACTTTATATATGAATTATGCAGAAGTATATACTAGTGGTCTTTGAGGCTCTAGACGCTGAAAGCATTGCAGCCGGCATTGCCATTTTCATTGGCCTAGTTTTCATTGCAAGGGGCATACGCGTAGTGAGGCCGACTGAGCGGATGGCAGTCGAGCGGCTGGGCAAATTTGAACGGATAAAGGATCAGGGCATCACTTGGATAGTACCGATAATCCACAAGAGCATTTTTGTCAACATCACGGAGCAGATGACCGACGTTGAGAGCCAGGAGATCATTACAAAGGACAACCTCAACGCCCGAGTAGCCGCACAGGTATACTACAAAGTGCGGGAGGATGACCAGTCTGTCAAGAACGCACTCTACAGGGTCAACGACTACAGGTCGCAGATCATTGCGCTGGCCCGAACGACGATGCGAAACGTGATAGGCGATCGCGATTTTTCAAACGTCAACAGCAAGCGTGGCGAGCTCAACGCAGAGATAATGGCCCAGATTCAAAAACAGATTACTGAATGGGGACTTGATGTCGTCAGAGTAGAAGTAAAGGAAATCGACCCGCCAAAGGAAGTCCAAGAGACAATGAATGCTGTAATTCAGGCAAACAACAAGAAGGTGGCCGCGATAGATCTTGCGCAGGCACTTGCCACGCAGGCAGACGGTGAAAAACAGGCAGCCATCAAGAGGGCAGAAGGCTCCAAACAGTCCGCAATCCTTGAGGCGGAGGGCCAGGCAAATGCCATCAAGACAGTGGCGGAGGCGGAAGCGTCAAAAATCAAGCTAATTGCTGCGGCTGACGCAAACAGGATAGAGGTCGTAAACAGGGCTGCAAGGGAATACTTTAAGGAAAACGCAATTACCCTCAAGCAACTTGAAGTGACGCAGCAATCGATGCAGGAAAATACCAAATTTGTCATCGTGGAAAAGGGGACAAATCCAACGCTTGT
>DATEIL010000239.1:0-3119 GCA_035279085.1 Nitrososphaera sp. | reverse complement strand
CCGCATCTCTATTTTTGTCTGAGCTAGCCAGTGAGCTAATTAACTAATTATCTAATTATCTGCTGCTGTCCTGCATCGTATAGACTTTGTATAGCTGCCCTGTGTGGCGCTCCGTGTACTTCCATTCCTCCAAGTTGAACTTGACTTCTTTGAATTTCGATTTCAGGCCAGGGTGCAACATCTTGTAAACGTCTTCGCCTATCGATATCCTATTTGGAGGAGTAAGAGAAGTAATCTTTGATGCGATGCTCATGCAATAGCCAAGGATGTCGATAAGCGAGCTCTTGTCTTCGCCATACTGGACTATGACGTTTTCTCCCTCGTCTATCCCGATCTTGACGTTCAGCTCTGGATAATCGTACTGATTCAGGATGGGGTTGATGCCGTTCTTTATCACAGTAATCATTGACCTCGCGCACTGGACAGCTTTATCACAGGCAAGGAGCTTGTTGTAGCTCGCGGGAAAGAAGGCAATTATGGCATCACCGACATACTTTAGCACATAGCCCTCATGGTGGTAGACGACTGAGGACATCTCGTAGGTAAAGGCCCTGATTATTGTGACCAGCTTGTCGATTGGGAGAGTCATGCTCATGTTGGTAGACCCTACCAAGTCGGCATAAAGAATAACCAGGGGAGTTTTAGAGCTGACGTGGTTTAGCAGGTATTCCTGTCCGGGCTTGACACTGGAATCGTACTGGAAGCGACGCTTCAGTGCGCGCCAGAGCCGGTCCTGAGTCAGCGAGACCAGGGTCTCTGAATCCACGGACTTTGACTCCTGACCAAAAGTGTTACTGTTACCGCTATTCAATATCATGTCCATGAGTGCATCGTTGGGTGCTTCGGGCTTGAGCGCGTGCTCGTCAGCTCCAGACAAGTCGTCCTTCTTTTCCACGCTTGGAGTCAATCCCTTTTACTAAAAATCACCACGAGGCATTTAAACCTCATTGAGAATTTATTAAACGGCACATACCTCAACGCAGATACAGGACAATGAGGCTGCCTCTAAAGGGGAATGACTATCTTTGTGGCAGGGTGAACCCCCTGATGGAGAAAATCGAGAAGGGATATCTTGACGCTATCGAGCCATCAGTGTCAATGAAGCTTGCACCTGCCATGCTAGGCGACGGCACGGTCACTCAGGCCAACACTTTTGACCCTTCTGAAGTACGCCGGTTTTATGCAGGGCTTGCCAAAAAGATGGGCGATCAGGGCTGGTCTTTTTCAGACATCTCCAGCTCGGAGACGGAGGATCTTCATCGGCTGTTCTTCCAGGTGAGTAAGGACATTGGCAAGTACCATTTCAGCGGATATTTTGGCATACAGTACCACGCACTTCCATATTACAGGGTGGACAAGCGCGTCATAGAAATACAGAAGGAGCTGTCACGGATCGCAGATGAAGCCGGTTCTGTTTTCGTGGCAATGTCAAGCGCTGCTGACAAGGCCCTCCAGCAGGAGCTCAAAGAGAGGGGATATGCCGACATGGGATTTGAAGAGCTGTTTGCCAAGATGTTTGACGATGAAAAACTGGCAGGGGAGCTTGAGAGCAAGGCGACGACGGTGGAACAAACCTTTCCGGAATTCGAGAAAATTCGCAAAAGAAAGACAGAGCTATTTGCCGAGCTGAATGATCTGCTCATTACCCTCTACCAGACGTCCGCGGTCTCTATCGATCACAACAGGCAGATGCAGGGTGAAGAAGGCGTCACGACTTATTTTGACCTGGAGGTTGTCCGAAATAAAAAGACCGGAAAAAGAGAGGCATACATAGATGCGGCAGGCGTATCCGCAGAGTGGGCAGACAGGCTGGCAGGGGAGCTCGACGCAGTCACGGCGCTTTTGAAAAGGCAATAGTCAGCGATCTCGCAGTTATGTTAAGGGGAGCGCGTCATAGTGTTCCTCTAGACGGCAGGGTGTTTTCATTGTTCATCCGCTTCCTGCCATCGAAGACATCGAAGCGTTCCGAGAATCCACGTTTTCAGCATCTTGCCTTTTATCATGCATTACATGGACCACTCTTTGCGGTAGCGGGATCTTGATTCCTGCCCGGTCAAGAGCCTCCTTGATCTGCTGTACGAGCTGCTTTTTCAGGTCGAACCAGACCGAATAAGGAGCCCAGCACCACACATTGACAAGTATTGCAGAATCACCAATCTTGTCCACGTAAATGTCAGGCACCGGTTCGACCAACACAAGTGGCGTACCTGTTACGGTTTCCGTTATCGTCGCAATCACCTTCGCCAGATCTTCCTTGTATGCCACCCCGAACACTAGTTCTATTCGCCTTGCAGCAGCACCCGAGTAGTTGCGGATCTCCGACAGAAAGACATCAGAGTTTGGCAATCGGACGTAGGTGCCGTCGAACATTCGCAACCTCGAAGAAAGCGTGGTTATTTCTACGACGACTCCTGCCACGTCTGGAAGCTTGCCCGTTATCAGGACGGGATCTCCGATCTTCATTGGCTTGTCTATCTGGAGGAATATCCCGGAGATCAGGTTGGAGAAGAGTGACTGCGTCGCAAAGCCTATTACAATACCGGCGATCCCTCCTGCAAGGAAGACTCCGGACAGGTCGATCCCAGAGACACCAAGTGCTGAAAGGAGCGCGACTGCGATAATCACATAGTAAATAAGCTTGCCCATCGTCTTGCGGGTGTCAGGAGGAAGCCTGCCGCCGATGTATTTTGTCGTAATCACTCTTCCAAAGTGGGCAATGGAGAAGCCAACTACAATGATCAGGACCGTAAGCAGTATAGTAAGAGGTGCAACCTCGGTTCCAAGGAGGTTAAGACGCGCGGGAAGTTCAAGCAAGGAGGAAGAAGAAGCAGAGCTAGCAGTAGCGGTGGCATTAGTGGTAGCAACAGCAACAGTACCGTTAAGCAGTTGGGCGCCGTCAACCAATTTGTTTACTCTGTAGCATGGTTACTGGACGCGTCATATATTGGTGTTAAGGGATACATTTACAAACAATCAGGATAAATCCATAGCTCAAGTTGGCAGAACTTTTTGGCCACTATCGGATAAATGCAGACTCGAAAAACGTGGAGGTTTCAATTGCAGGTAACAAGATATTCCTTGACGGATCCGGCTCTCTGATCACGTACAAAAGAATGGTT
>DATEIL010000238.1:0-2706 GCA_035279085.1 Nitrososphaera sp. | reverse complement strand
GGGAGAGCCTGTGGTCGGGCAAAAGATCCAGATCAGCCTCCGTACGCCAAGCGGCAGGGAACGCAAATACGAGCCGACGATTACAAAGGCAGACAGGGGCCAGGAGCTCCGGTGGGTCGGCAAGAGTACGTTTCTCAACGGGGAGCATATTTTTACAATCGAATCTCAAAAGCCCGGGCTTACTCGGATTGTCCAGAGGGAAATATTTGAAGGGATTCTTAGCCGCTTTTTCGGCGACAAGACTGACAAGGACATTTCTGCAGGCTTTGAGCAGATGAATATAGCTCTAAAACGCAGGGCTGAACATCTCGGCAGCTGAGTACTTCATTTCATCTCCTCTGCCCCCCAGAATTCAAGAGAATTTGATAGACGATCCTCTGAAGAGGCCAAAAACGACGCTGTGCAGAGCCCAATGAAAATAATTATTTAGTTGTATTCCATACTGTACCGAGTGCCAGATTACTACCAGATTCTGGGCGTGGGACCTGAGGCGACGCTAGAGGAAATAAAGAAATCCTTTAGGAATCTGGCGATGAAGCACCATCCAGACAAGAACAAGAATTCCGAGGAGTCGCGTCAACGGTTCATGAAGATTGTTGAAGCCTATGAGGTCCTATCCGACGAACATGCCCGGCGAAGGTACGATGATGGCGCGTCCGTGACTCAAAAAACCCCAAGTTGGACTCCTCCGGCAGACATTGGCAGGGTATACAGCTATGAAGAGATAAAGAAAAACTACAGGCGCAGTGCTTCGAGCGACATCCATGGAGGTATGTGGGACATCAGCGACGGTGCCAGCTTTGGCATGTGGAAGGCCACCATGCTCTTATTTGGTTGTCTCGCTGTCGTCGTTATTTACATCCTGATGTCATCCTAGTGCCTGCGTCGATTTCTGTTTCGCTTGTGTTCTTCTTCCTTTCTCTTTGTCCTGTCGTATGTGGCATACTTTACTGCAAAGAATGCTCCTACTACAAAGCCCGGGACTGAGACAATAAGCATCTCGGGCGAGCCGAGAAACAGCGAAAGCAGGACCGCAAGCGCGCCGGATGCAAGCGTCGCAACCATGAACATCAATAACACTGATTTTGATGCCGCCAAATCTCTACTTAGGTATGAATCGACAGTATAAGGCGTTTTCTGTGATAACTCAAAAGGAATAAAAAGGGATTTGAACGACTGCCGGCAGTCAATGCAGATAGTCGCCATCGGAAGCAGGGTCTTTGTCACAAGTTTTCAGCTTGCGGGTGTAAAAGGCGTAAAGGTAGACAGTGCCCCGCAAGCCCTGACCGAAATCAACAAGATGGGTGACAATAGTGGCATCGGTCTTGTGCTTTTGAGCGATGACATGGGCAAGGAGATACGATCCCAGTTGACCAGCCTCAGGGCAAAGCGGCCAATTCCTCTGATATTTGAGCTACCTTCGCCTGGGAGCAAGAAGGAAAAAGTCGATTACAGGGCTCTACTTAAGCAGATTCTTGGGGTCTAGCCTCCAAGATATTCTATTGTGCGCCCAAACAGACGGCTAATTGCGAGAATCTTTGACCATTCTTCCAGTGATTCTATGATGGCCCGGGCTTGATGGATATCTGCAGACCCCGCTACGACACCATGATTTTTCACAATGACGGCCTTTGCTCCATCTTCAAATGCCTCGGCCACGGCTTCTGCAAGCTCTTTTGATCCCGAAGGCCGGTGTGGAATAATGACCGGTTTTCCTACGACAATTTTTGCCTCTTCTATGACCTGGGTGAATCCTGAAGTAATCGACGCGGCGATTGTATACGGACTGTGCGTGTGAACTATGCCCCGGATTCCCGGGCATGCAAGGTAAATCATTCGGTGCATCTCTGATTCGGTGCTCGGACTTTTCTTTCCTCTGAGTCTGCCTGTTTGGATGTTGACATTTACAAGTTCAGATGCCCTAAGGAGATACCTTGGCACACCTGAGGGAGTAATCCACATCCACTCTCCAAGCCTGATGCTGTGATTACCGGAGACTGAGGTAGTCAGGCCGCGTAAGTAGAGATCCTTGACGCAAGATACCAGCGCACTCTTTGTGGTCAAACTCTGGAGTCATACGGCATATCTTTGTTATAAGTCCCATTAGTCATAGGTCATGCCCTTTAGGTAGAAAGTCTGATCGGCCGACCCCTCAAGGGAGAAGCCAAAAAGATGAGTAATGCTAGACAAGTCGTCATCATCATCATTATTTCCTTCTGCCTGCAGATCAATTTCTATACGGCGCCATTGGTCGTCCAAGTCTTGCCTGACGCTATTCTGGTAATCAACAGCCTCGCTATTGTTACCTGCCCGTTTCCCTGCAACGCTAAAGTTCACCTCTCCTTCACCCTTGGCCCAAAAGGAGAAACTATCGGAGGAGCTCAGGTCAGTCGCATTGACTACAAAAGCCACGTCTACGCCATCCTGTCTGCCGGGATGATACGCGACTTTTGTGCATGCCTCGCAGTGGCTTTCGGGATCGGTAAACCCATTGTCAATTTCGATTGTTTGGTTACCTGCGCTCGTGGGACTTATCTCCAGACTTTGATAGTTCTCGATAACATCGTACGGCATCGACTGTGCAGGAATTATGTCAAGGACTGCCGGTTTGTTCTGGGAATTTGCGACATAAACAAAAGTCAGATCTATCACAGCTTTTGCAGTCGCATTAGGCAGGTCGAGCGTAAACCCAAGCCCTCCTCCAGC
>DATEIL010000237.1:0-5734 GCA_035279085.1 Nitrososphaera sp. | reverse complement strand
TACCCGCAGCACGGGCACCAAAGGCCATCCCACTTGATGAATATTTCACATATCTGGCATCGCTTTTGTCCAGAAGCGTACCTGCCAGAGCCAACCGGCTTTTGCGCCTTGTGACGGATGCATATACCTTTACAGGTCATTTTTTTATCACCGGTAATAACCTACTAGTGTGCGTCCTGTTGAGGCCGCCGTATAGTTAGTTACCTTACCGAGGTTAAGTACACACAATATCTATTTAAGATTTATACAAATATTTTATTTATGAAAGCAAAGTTTTGTCAAAATTCGTTTAAATATCTACTAAATTTTTTCCGATATATGGCGAATCTACTTCAAGTACCTATGATAATTAGGTTGTTTTTAAATTGGGACGCCGAATATTTCACGTTCGCCGGCCTCCAGTTACTGCTGCGAAGGCTAATTTAAGCGATCACCTATCTACAGCCAATGCTGCAGCTTCAGAAAGTCGTCAATCGGCTCTTTTCTCAAGAGCCGGATGAGGGCAAGTGCCTGCGGTACTGAAAGCATTGGTTTTTTGAAGTGGTTGTCAGTCGCAATCCTCGGGCAGGCGACTTGAATAAATGCGTCAATGCCCCGGAAATTCTGGACTCGTTCCTCTGTTATTTCTGTGAGGGCGATAAGCTGCGCCTTTTTCCCCAGTTTTTCAAACTCTTTTTTTAGCTCAAGCGCCCTTATGTGTGAAAATTGTCCCTCTTTTAGCCCGATGATTATGCCGAGCCTTTCAGCATCCAAGGCCTTGTATATGGTCAGTATGGCCCTCTTTTGAAGTCCCTGAGCAAATTCGTTTACCTGCGAATATTCTTCAAAATAGGGATCCAGCATAAATGTCGGCTTGTCAGTCGACATTGCTACGCTGGCAGCATGGAACATGCTCTGACCGAGAAAAACGTATGCATCAACTTGCTTCTGTATGTTGTATGCAGGATAGAATTCGCAGCCAAATACCTGGGCATCGCGGAGCTGTCCCTTGCCCCTGCCTATAATCACATTATATCCGTGATCCTCGAATATCTTCTTGGCGCCGGCTACCTGTCCTAGATGCTGGCTATCGGTAAGGAGTGACACCGTCGAGTACTTGCCGGCCAATCCCTGTGCGCATTTCTTGGCAATTGTTTCAAAACTAATGTCGTCAAATGCCCCTATCATGAATACCTTTTCTCCAAAGGTATCCATTGCGACGGTATGGCCAATGTTGAACAAAATGTCCGCGCCAAGCATCTCTGCTGCGTGTGTGTTAAGATCGCACGAGCCCCAGCAGGTGTCCCCGATCACGTAGGCCTCGATGCCGAATTTTTCAGTAATGTGGTCAGCGGCATCCTGAATCTTTCCAATCAATCCCTCAGGGCCGTTAAGTGCCACAGAGTGTGGTCTTCGTTCCTCTATGACCTGAAAGATTTTCTGTTCGTCTATCCTTATTGTCATGGTTCTTCGCTCCCGAGGGGCTTGGTGACTCTAATTGCAAATTTAGGGCAGACAGCCTCGCATCCAAAGCAGTAGATGCAATCTCGCTCCCGTGAGGGAAGGGCCTTTCTTGTTGCGCCTTCTCCCTGCCACTCAAATACATTAACTGGGCAGACTTCGATGCACGCGCCATCGCCTATGCAAAGATCAAAGTCGACGGCAACTTCGGTGCCATATATGCCAAGGTTGCTTTCTGGATTGCTCCAGATCTTCAGACCAGTATCATTGTAGTCCGATGCAGTTCTATGGGTCTGGAAATCAGCGTCAATAGGCATATGGAATCTCGCTGATGATGGAAAATTAACCAAATATATTTTATTGAAATCAACAGCCTAAATGTCATGACTATAGCATTTACCTCATGGGAGAGCTTGAGGATGAGCCGGCCGTAACAGAGTGGTTAGCCCGACAAATAGCCTCCATGCAGCACATACTAGAGCGGTATGCTATAGGCGAGATTTAACCTACGGCACCCCTGAGCACGGAGGATCAGCTAGCATATAATCAGGGGCTAGTCACTGAGCACGAGAGGAGGTATGGCTCCCCAGCCCAGGCGGTGATGCAGCACCGACTACCTAAGTGCAAGTATGACTCCATCGTCAAAGGTTATCGAGGGCAGCACTTGATCGGTGCCTGAATTCACATTGTCCGGCCCTCCGAGAACTACCTCATCTTGCCGATCAAAGTATTCTACATTACCGTTAGCGAACGTAAGAGCATTAACTCTACCGTTATAGCGATGCAGACTATTAGCAACAACAATCATTGTGGCGATTAGCAAACTGCCAATAATCAAACCCACGGTAACAGGCAATATAGCATTGCTCAATATCGGAGCGTATTCTGAATGGGTAATTCTAGTTTATTGATCTAAAATGGAGTACGCCATGTCCTAGGCCGGGCTTTTATCGTGAGTGTAACTGAGGAGGTGTGCGTGTGTCTCTCTGATAGCCCATCCTAAGAGCAAAATGCCGCTGGCAAACAATGGTACAAAAATCGGGTATGTCGGAAATGCCCACTGAATGTTACATCCGGGGTTATGCGATAAAAAACTGTCATAAAATGAATCTGTACAGATATTCGCAATGCCGCTGGCAAATGGATTAACGAAAACTACGCCCACAATAATGAGACTTATTCCCGCAGCAAACTTCTTTGAGGAGCTCATGCCTCTAGGATGCCCTGAGCTGGTAATTAAGACTTGTTAAAGGCGAGAGCTCGCCATCTTGACCATCGTTGAGTTTCTTTTCCATCTCGCTCCTTTTGACCTACATTTCTGTAGGAGGTACTGAGCCGTGCACAGATTTACGTTTCATTCTGTAAGCTAACACAAAGAGCCATACTGTCCAAATGAGAATACCAGGAATAAGGACATAGATAGTTATTGCCTCGTTGTTTACAACATATGACATTCCATAAGTATAGCCACGAGCCATGTATGCCACTCCAAGCAACGCCATCAAGAACCCAATCGGTCTAGAAATTCTTGCCGTCACCACTATTACTGCGGCATAAAGTGCTAACGTAAGTCCTGTAAAGTAGTCTGAATATCCTCTAGCCGCCCATTCTACTCCTCTAATCCCCTGAGCAACAGCAAAGTACGCGGTTTGATCAGAAGATGGTTGTGCGTTCGTCCAAGCATCTATTGCGTATCTAAGAGCAATACCGTCCACTGCAAACACAACAGCAAAGAACGCTAGTGATGCTATTGAAGAGTAAAGCGCAAAGCGGCCTACCTGTCCTATTATCCCCGATTTGACATTTAGTGCGGAGTATAGGGTCATTAACCCAAAAGCAATTAGCCCATCTCCCAAAAATTGAAGAGCATGGACAAAAGTCCAATCGGTTGAATTGGCATATTCATTGAAAACAACCTCATCTCCTGCACTAAGAGGAGGGCCGGGATGAAATAGTGGAGTTATGATATTGTAAAAAAATGCTCCCACTATCAACAAGCAAGCTGAAAATAGCAGTAATTTGCGATCAACGCCTTCTATGCCGGAAATCTGATTATTCTTTCGCAATTCTGTCATGCGGCTCTTTTTGCACTACATGTTATAAGAAAGTCGAATGATAAGCAGAGAGTTGGCAAGCTATGGCAAAATTGAATAAAATCCAAACCCGGACGGTTTTTACAATATGAACGTCTCTAGCCAACATTACTAAAAAGAGAGAATAGTTTGTGTGGTAGCCGCTTTGTTGTTTGGTTCACTCAACAGTGTGGCTTTGTACCACTTGAGAAAGTGGAAGGTTATGATAGAAAAAGCATTGGAGGGAGGCAGAGCGAGGCGAGAGCGGCTTCAGCTTTTTTCTTTGATACAAGCCTTAATAGCTTTACAGACTCACAGGAGGATATATGCTCAGAGTAGCGATCATCCTTGGAAGCACGCGTCCGGGGCGCAATGGCGAGGCAGTTGCCGAGTGGATTTATGAAATTGCAAAGAAACGTGGCGACGCCGACTATGAGCTTGTGGATATTGAGGACTATGGCCTTCCATTGCTAGATGAGCCCGTTCCGCCTTCTATGGGCAAGTATTCCAAAGAGCATACAAAGGTATGGGCTGCAAAAATTGCTTCATTTGATGCGTTTGTCTTTGTCACTGCCGAATATAATCATGGAATCCCCGGCGCGCTAAAGAACGCGATTGACTTTCTTTACGGCGAATGGAACAACAAGGCCGCTGGATTTGTCGGTTATGGTAGCGCTGGAGGAGTACGCGCAGTGGAGCAATTGCGGCAGGTAATGGCCGAAATCCAGATTGCCGACGTGCGGGCGCAGGTCCAGCTTTCGCTGTTCACCGACTTTGAGAACCATTCCCGTTTCAAGCCTGCAGCGTACCATCAAAAGTCGGCTGATATGATGTTAAACCAAGTAATTGCGTGGGGCGGAGCGCTGAAGGCGCTCAGGACGAAGCAAACGGAATTCTCCTCTGTGGCTGCTTGACTACAAGAATCGGAATTGCAAACGGGCGCTTGTACGGCCACACTTGAACTGGCATAGGCTCATGCCTCTGGCACGAGACTCATACTTCACTTATATTCTGAGGGATATGTATGCGCACTAAATCAAGATTAAGAAGAGGACAGAGGTCAGGAAAATTACCTAGACGCACAAACACCTTCATTAATGATTAGCGCAGCTTCTCCCTCTCCGACTTGTTCATTCTCCTCATCTGGTGCCCTTGGCCGGTAGTCAATATCTTGATAAATTCTTCATCGTTTCCGTCCCAGCTCATATATTCCCTCGAGTGAAGTTCGCATAGTACTGCTCTCGTTTCGTCAGTATTCCACATCAATACGCACTCGCATGGCAGGAGGACCTGTTCAACTATCAATTGCCCTAAATACATTCAGGACACCAAACGAAATAACCGTTGGCTATATTTTCTACCTTATGGTATATCTGCAAGATAATTTGAAATAAAAAAATGGGTCTGGGCTCTGTTAGTCTTTCTGCAGAGACATAATTGAGCCCTGGCATCTTTCCCAATTGGTCCAGCGGGTTTGTGCAATTGATGCCTGTTGATTGTCCTGACGATGCGCTGCTTCCAGCCGAGCTGGTACCTGTTCCTGACATTGTGGGGGCACCGATGTGTACGATGTTAGGTTTTCGCGGATGTTGTCTAGCGCACAAGTGCTAGCAAGTTGAGATGTGTCAGTGCGAGCTGGCCGTCGACATCTTGAATGGCGTCGCAAGCTTCGATTAGATGCATTTTCATGCTGTAACTGTGTCTGGCCCGCAACCAAGATAACCCAAGTGCAATAAGGCAGTTATGGTCGCCGACACAACCGTGATAGAGAATCGTACTGCCCCCAATCTACAGGTTGTTGATTTTCAAGCTAGTTTGCGCTTGACCCACTCTTTAAGCTTCGAAACGCCTCGGCAAGCGTAATTTTTTGCCTGTATTCACCGCTGGTTTTTGAGGCTATGGTGGATGCAATCTGCATCTCCAGAATGGTTGCGGCCTGGCCAAAAATGAGCCTAAGTGCGTTGGAAAATTCGGCGGGTTTGTCTGGGATTTCATGCTTTTTGACTCCCAGCTTCTCCAGATGGTAATAGAGGACTGATAGGTTATCCATGCCTATTACTTTCAGCACATCTTCAATCACTTGTAGGTGATCTACTCGACTATTGTCCAAGATGCCAGCCTCATCTACTCCCATGTCATACCGCAGAGTGGCTTGCATGCGAAATCCCGGCTTTGTTTTTCTTTGAACTGCCCAGAGTCTCAAATTCAAAACCCGGCTTTCT
>DATEIL010000236.1:0-4385 GCA_035279085.1 Nitrososphaera sp. | reverse complement strand
TAATTCCGAAAGTATTTTCTTATCGTTTAGTCTTCTGCCGGATCAATTTGCATTCAAACAGACATAGAGATAGAAAAAAAGAAAGGACCTGCCTCTGGCAGGCCATTAGATTTTACTTTCTTCTTACTGTCCTATTCCAGTCAAGTTTTGGAAGCTTTCGCCGACGTTGCCCAGAAAGTTCCCAGTCTGGTTTGCGATGCCACCGACTCCAGTTGCGTTACCGCTGGTGGTAGCATTGCCCTGTTGGCCTGTCCCGGCAGTCTGGGTTGTCTGAATTAACTGGTTTCCGTTCTCATCCGTCAGAGAGTCGACGATTCCGTACAGTGGCTGTCCCTTGAAGTGGTCGTCATCGGTTGTGAGAGTGATGCTTGCTGCGTTAGAGTTTTCTATTACAACCAAGGTATCTACTCCGTTCCAGCCAGATGAGCCATTTGTCATGACATCGGAAGTTCCAAAGATGAATGTGACTCCATCCTGTTCGAGCTGGATGCCGCTGTCGTTAGTTGCCTGGAAGTTGCTTACGTCATGCGTGTGCCGACCTGTTCCATCTGTGTGAACCATGGTAAAGTTTGCCTTAAAGTCACTGACGCTTCCATCCTGGACATCTAGGCTCCAGTCACCAGATACTATGTATGGCAATTCAGTTTCATCTTCGCTTGCAGCAGTAGATGTGTCATTCATAGGAGATGTGGTTGTTGTTGTCGTGTTGCTGCCAGCTGCGCCCGTGGCATTACTGGTAGAAGAGGTCAGGTTACCAGATGATGAGGTATCATTGCTTCCAGTCATGATTTGTGACTGTGTCGTGTTGCCTAACAAAGTTGCATTGGAAGATGATGTGCTTGACGATGTCGTATTACTGCTGCCAGTATCCGATGATGCCGGCGTGCTCGCTGATTCCGGTACATCGTATATTATGGCCGCTATGCGTCCACTTGCGGAAAAGGTTGAGCCAGTTGCTGCTGTTGATGTCTGGTTCGAAGTACCAGTTGCATTTGTTGAAGTTGCATTAGATGCGCCTGCAGCTGAAGTCGTCATATTACTTGATGTCGTGCTGCCAGTGCTTGAACTGTTCGTGGCATAGGTCTGCGCAACCGCTGGTGCCAGACTATACGCTCCTGCGAAAAGTCCAAAAACCAGCACTAACGCGACCGCCATAGGTGCTTTCTTCATTGCACACTGCGTGCAGGAAAGAATTTTAACGATTATATCGATTAAGTCGAGAATTAACCTAGGTGTGCTTGATTAACTAGAATTGGACTATAGATTGTTCCACGACGGCATATAGCACACTCACTGCGTGAGGTCGGATATGCTTCTGGTGATTATCATCTTGGCTTCTCGGGAAACGTTGTACTGGTCAAGAACGGTAGACGGGCTCTTGATTAGCACGTTTCGGAATTCAGGCTCGCTTGCCGCCCTTAGCAGGATTTCACTTATAATCTCGGCTTCCTTTTGTCGAGATGCCAAGTAGATGCCCAAAGCGTTGGCTCGTATATAACTTTGATGCATAATTCGTACATGGCACGGGCATTAATGGATGGGTAAAGTAATCTTGACTTTGCGTCATAAAGCGACAGGTTTTATTTTGATTCCAGTCAATTGAGCGTAGGCATCGAGCTCGTAGGCGACCTAGGTTACCTGCTTCTAGTCTGCTCAGGCGTTGGAGCCCTCGCCTACATCTTCAGGCAGCCCATGATTCTGGGATTTCTTGTAGCAGGCATCCTGATCGGCCCATACGGGCCCTTTGCGCTTATCAAGGATACTGAAATGCTCAACAACTTTAGCGACATTGCAATAGTCCTCCTGCTTTTCGGAGTGGGCCTTGCATTTCCACTCCGCCAGCTGAAAGCCATTGGAAGGATCGGAGGAGGGATCGCAGTAATAGAGGTGGTGGTGATGCTGGGCCTTGGCTTTGCCGTTGGTGCAGGATTTGGGTGGTCATTCTATGATTCTCTGTTTCTTGCCGCGGCCTTGTCTATCAGTTCCACTGCGATAATTGTAAAAGTTCTGGAGGACATGGGAAAACTCGAGTCAACATCTGCAATGCTCATGATTGGCGTCCTGGTTATAGAAGACATCGTAGCAATTGTTATACTGAGTTCCATTCACTCAGGAGTGGTCAGCGGATCTTTTGAGGTTGGCCAGATCCTCTTTACGATAGGCAAGATTGGCCTCTTTATTGGCGGTACGATTGCGGCAGGCGTCCTGTTCATGCCAAAGCTCTTTTCGCTTGTCGCCAAGCTCGAGAGGTACGAGATCACAATCATGCTGGCATTGGGCACTGCATTCGGCCTGGCATTTCTTTCCCATGAGCTTGGATTTTCTGCGGCAACAGGCGCATTTCTTGCCGGTGTGATAATCGCGGGAAGCAAGTTCTCCGAGCAGATTTCCACAATGATCTCGCCTACAAGAGAGATTTTTACCGCAATATTTTTCGTGACCATTGGCGCACTGATGGACCTTACGCTTATTGGGACCTACTGGCTGCCGGTCGTAGTGATAACGCTGGTCACTATCTTTGGCAAGCTCGGCGGCGTTTATGCGGGTGTGAGACTCTTTGGATTTGACAAGACGTTTGCACTGGGCATAGGGCTCAGCATGGCACAGCTTGGCGAGTTTTCATTCATTGTGCTAAAAGCCGGCCAGGACCTTGGAGTGATAAGCAACATCCTCTTTCCCATAATCGGGATGGCTGTTGCTCTGACGACGTTTATCGGTCCAATGCTGGTCAAACTGGGCCACAAAGTGGTGGCAGTCTATGAGTGAAAAAAAGCGCGCCTAGACTCCAACCTCGGGAAAAGTCGACTGCCGTATGCCGAGTTCACCCTGAAGCGTCTTGATTTTTCTTGCATACTCGGTCATTTTGGTTCTGTCCTGCTGGACTTTGGCAATCTTGTACCCCTTCCAGGCCTTTTTCAGAGCTCCCCACGTCTGGCCCGTCGTGAACTTGCCTCGAACACTCATGCTAAATGCCATAACCAATCAACTTGAATATAAGATTATTTATCAGTCAGCAACTCAAAATGACACTTTATTTCAAAAACTATGGGTATTGTTTGCAAAGTCGGGCTGAAATCAGTTGAAGGAAATAAGCTCGATATTTGCGATAAAATTGAAGGCCACACAAGTCGGCAAGTCTATCGTATGCAGACTCTGATGGCAATGATTTCAGTAACAACAACATCATCATCTCTTGCAATACTGCTACTCCTGCAGCTGCTTCTTTCATTAGTTCACTTGAGGGTTTACGCATCATTATAGTCTTGATAATGAAAATGACCATAGCGGATTTAGGGTAAAGTCCAGGGTTCCAAAGTATCGGCTGCCATGATGCATCTGAGAACTCCAAGGTGCAGGCAACAGGCGACAAAAGTGACCGCGGGGCCTGACAGTCTAGGAATTCTTTTGATCCATCACCGCGATTTACACAATTTTCTTTTTATTCCAGTGTGCCCGTGATCGAATTCAGTGTACGACATTTTCCGGGCAGTCTCGCCGCTTACTTCATTCTTTCCTTCACTTGTGAGCGGGGAGAATGAGTTGGCGGACATTGTCGTCATGGACTTGGCAATAATCATGGTAGTGGCCGCGATAATGCTTGCCATCACATACAAGCTAAGGCAGCCCATGGTCATAGGCTACATCATTGCAGGCGTGATAATTGGCCCGTACACCCTGCCGTTCAGCCTGGTCAGCAGCATAGAGACTATCAGCCTTATGGCAGAGATTGGCATCATCCTGCTGCTCTTCACCGTCGGGACGGAATACCCAATTGCAAAACTGAGGTCCATTGGCAGAAAAGCGCTCATTATCGCACTGTCCGAGGCGCTTGGAACTTTTGCCGCAGGCTACTTTGTCGGTCAGCAGATGGGAATGTCGCTATTTGACAGCCTGTTCCTGGCCCTTTCAATCTCGGTAACCAGCACGGTAATCGTAATGCGTGTGCTTGAAGAGCTAGGCATGATAAAGGACGAAGCTGCTTACCTCCTGCTCGGCGTTGCAGTGATAGAGGACATTGTCATTGTTTCAATGCTGGCCATCCTGCAGTCGGTTGCATCAACCGGTGACTTGGCCGTCCAAGAAATAGCAATCGTGATTGCAGTCGTACTCGCATTTATCGGCGGAGTACTGTACCTTGGGTCAAGGTCGATCCCAAAGTTAATTGATCTGATGGGCAAGACTGATCGATATGATCTCATCCTGATAACAGTCCTAGGCGTGGCATTTGGCCTGTCGTTTATTGCTTCGTCTATAGGAATTTCTGTTGCAACAGGTGCGTTCTTTGCAGGCGTCCTGGTGGCAGAATCCAAAACCCAGGCCATCGCCAAGATAATTACAATCCCGCTGAGGGATATGTTTGGTGCAATATTTTTCATCTCTGTCGG
>DATEIL010000235.1:0-2531 GCA_035279085.1 Nitrososphaera sp. | reverse complement strand
GGCAATCATAATAGCGTGGTGGCCGCCATGATGAGTGGTAGAGGGAGCGTCAACAATGCCTGCCATTGTCCCAAATGAAATATAGAAGTTGCAAAGTTTCAAAGCAATAGGTGGCATGTACATGTCCGTCCTTGTGTAATGCCGCGCTAGCGGATTGTCTTTAGGATTATCACAGTGTTTGTGTCAGATACGCCTTCAATCTTGCGGATGTCATCGATGCACTTGTTGATTTCCACTACTGCAGGAGCCGCAATGATCGCTGCAATATCGTATTGTCCTGTTATTTCATAAACGACTTCTACACCCCCAAGCTTCATGAGCCTGGCAGATACTGCAGACGTGTCGGCTGTAGAGCTGACTGAAATTAGTGTGATGGCACTAGTCTTATCGCTGGCTCCAAGCTCTATAGTAAACCGCTTGATAAGTCCATTATCTACCAGGTTCTTGACCCTCCGCCTTACAGCCGACTCTGAAAGCCCTATTTGATTTGCAATTTCAACGAAAGCCTTGCGCGAATCTGCCTGCAAAATCCTGATTATCTTTTCGTCGGTCTCGTCAATGCTAGACGACATTCCTTCTTTTTTCCTCGAGGGTTAGTACTTTGTCCATTATATCAACTGCGCGGGAAACCGTCGTTTCATCCATTACAAGTGGCGGAAGTAGTCTGATGATGTTCCTTCCTGAATACAGCATGAGCAATCCATTGCGGATTCCGTCAAAGAGTACGTCTTTTACTTCAAAGCGAAGTTCAACTGCCAGCATCATGCCCAGACCCCTTACATCTCGAATTATCTTGTGTTTATCCTTCAGTCCCATCAGGCTTTCCTTGAAGTAGCTTCCCACCTTTGCAGCATTTTCGACCAGCTTGTCCTGCGTCAATGCATCCATCGTCGCCGAGGCTGCGGCGCATGCTATCGGGCTGCCGCCAAACGTAGAGGAATGCTCGCCCAGCTTTGTCGCATCCATCACCTCTCCCTTTGCAAGGATCAAACCCATCGGTACTCCGCCTGCTATGCCTTTTGCAAGGCACATGATGTCCGGGGTGGTGTTCCAGTTCTGACCTGCCCACATCTTGCCGGTTCTTCCAAGGCCTGCCTGGATCTCGTCAAAGATTAGAATTATGTTCCGCCTGGTGCAGATTTCGCGGATCGTCGGCAAGAGGTCGTCTGGCGGTACTATGATGCCTGTCTCTCCCTGGATCGGCTCAAGTATTACTGCGCCTGTTGTTTCATCAATTGCTTCTTCGAGCTTGGCAGGGTCGCTATAAGGAACGAATTTCACACCATCCAGCAGAGGAAGGAATGACTTGCGGTATTTCTCGTTGTACGTCACGGACAGGGCGCCAAACGTCTTGCCATGGTACGCGCCATTCATCGAAATTACGCCGGGTTTGCCGGATGCCTTGCGCGCAAATTTCAGTGCCCCTTCGACAGATTCAGCTCCGCTATTTGTAAAGAACATTTTTGAATGACCCGGAGGAGCCACTTTGGCAATTTTCTGCATGAATTCAAGCCGCGTATTGTTGTAGACCGACATGTGCGCCGTGATCAATGTCTCGGCCTGCTTCTTGATTGCATCAACTACTCTGTCGTTGCAGTGCCCAACCAGCGCTACTCCGTAGCCTCCCATGCAGTCGATAAATTCCTGTCCATTAGCGTCCCATACCCTAGCGCCTTTTCCCCTTGCCAGATTCACCGGGAATCTCTGGTAGAGGTTTGAAAGATACTGATCTTCGCCATTCATTTGGGTGTGATCACCGTGCAGTTGTTGTGGGCTATTGCCGCGGAAATTGGATTGTCAACCTGGCCTGACGCGATTATTGCTTCACCTACACCCATCTCGAGTGCCTCCGTGCATGCAAGAACCTTCTTTTCCATCCCAAAGCCAATTTTGGGAAGTGCTTCCTTGGCCTGTTCGAGCGTCAAAGCCGTGACCAGCTTTTCATTGAGCATCAGCCCGTTAACGTTTGTGATAAACATGACCTTGCTCGCTTTGATACCTCCAGCGACATAAGCCGCAGCCCTGTCGCCATCGACATTGAGGAAGTCATAATCTTCGCTCAAAGCTATGGGTGAAATTACCGGCACGTAGCCATTTTCCACCAGGTTGTGGACAAGTTCAGGTTCCACCGAGCTTATCTTGCCTGTGTAACCTCCATCTATCATCATCTTTCTGCCTTTCTCGTTGATTATCATGAGTTTCTTTTTGCGTTCTGCCTTGAGCACGCCCCCATCTATTCCTGCTATCCCGACAGCCTTTATCCCCTGCCGCAAAAGCATTCCGACGATGGCCTTGTTTATCCTGCCTGACATCACCATTGTATAGATCTCAGCGGTTTCTTTGTCAGTATATCTGCTCCGTACCCCGCCGGGTGACACAATGAACTTTTGCTCCTTGCCCAGCTTTGTCGCAGTGGCCGTCACTTCCTTTCCGCCGCCATGGACAAACACGAGCTTTTCCTTTTCCGCGATTGATTTTATGTCAGACAGGGTCGAAGGGTGCAGCCCGTCAACTACGCTTCCGCCAATTTT
>DATEIL010000234.1:0-2411 GCA_035279085.1 Nitrososphaera sp. | reverse complement strand
TTGAACGGCCTGTCGGGATTTCGGCGGCACGTAAGGATCAAAACTCCTGAAAATGCTGCCTTCAAGAGTGTAGACGTAGGAAGGCCGGTCGATGCGAACTCCCCGCAGCTTGAGAAGAGATATCTCTCTGAACCGGACGTTGTCATGATACGTCTGTCTGAGCTCGACTACTCCTCCCACAAGGAAATCAAGTGTGGTGTCATCAGGGTGTTCGCTGATAAAAATCAGCTTTGCACCCGCTCTTTCCCTCCAGGTCTGAAGCACCCTCTCGTTGTTCAAGCGCCCCTCCTTGTCCATGAAAGACGCAATGGCATCCCAGCTGTCGATAATGATGATCGGAGACTTGATATCCATCAGCTGGTTGGTAATCCTTTCAAATAGGGACTCGGGCTCGTCCAGCCGGGCGTCTTCAAAAGTAGGCATCCCCACACGGTCTGTTGATCCTTCTTCAGCGCCGGCGGCGTTGCTCTCTGCGGCTGACTGCTCTGCAAATTTGGTGAGCCAGGGATAATAGCTGAACAGCTCCTTGGGAGAAATTCTAGTCGATATGTAGAAGAAATTGTCCCGGGTTCCCAGGGCACGAAGTATAGTTAATGCGAGCGTAGTTTTGCCTGCTCCGGCGTAGCCTTTTATGAGCAGTGAATACGTGTCCCGCTGTATGAATTCCATGAGCTCCTCTGGCAGAGAAATTGGGCGGCTGCTTTTTTCGATATTCATCTCTGGTACTCTTTCCAAGACTTGTTCACCAAAAGGGGCATTCGTGAAAATGCATGTCCGATTTTGCTGATTAGAATGACAGTGTTGCTTTTAAATATTCAGCTCTGGCGAAGCAGCCACTAGCATTATAGCATGCTGCCTGCGTCTAGCTACGCATAGCAGAAATATGATTAATGTATGGCTTGAGATTAGATCGTGTGCCGGTGGTCGGACTGTAACCGATATCGATCCGAGCTTGCTGCAGGCAGGATCCGCCCTGCAAAAAGCAATCGCTGCAGCCCATATGGCAGACAAGGACAGTAGGCATTCAGGTATGTGGGAATATTCGCTGAAAATTCGCCAAGATGAGCTCGAGGAGATAAGGAAAACAGTCGAATTTGAGATGGTGTTTGAAGACAAACGCTGTATCATATATGCTGCCGATGTCTCGCATGGTGGCTCCTGCTATACGGTCAGGCTATTTGGCGAAAAAAGTCAGTAACATATTTATTGTAATAAACCAGTTCCGTGTCCTACGTATCATTATGGTAATTAACGAAGAATTGCTTGCCGCGAGGAAAAAGGTCTCTAGCAAAAGGCCCAAGTTCATCCGCCAAGAGAGCTGGAGGTACGACAGGCTTGCAGAGAACTGGAGAAAGCCCAAAGGCAAGGACAATAAGATGAGGAAGCAAAAGGCCGGCGTGCCTGCGATTGTAAAGATAGGCTACAGAGGCCCAAAGGCGGCAAGAGGTCTTCATCCATCTGGATATACAGATAATGTGGTTCACAATGTCGCCGAACTTTTGAAGCTCGATCCAAAGAAGGACGCGGCAAGGCTGGGTCACACGGTGGGGAAGAGGAAGCGGCTTGACATAATTTCAAAGGCGACGGAACGGGGCATAAAGCTCCTGAATGCAGGGAGTCTGGCACCCAAAGAATCCGCTGACAAGGAAGGAACTGAACAATAATAATGGTAGTAAATATCAAGAAAAAGAGGGAGCTGGTCTCCAGAATTCTTGGCGTCGGATCCAACAGGATACGATTTGAGCCGGACAGGCTGGAAGATGTAGGCGACTCTATTACCCGTGAAAACATCAGGTCACTAGTCAACAGCGGAGCGATATGGACAGTCCAGAGGAAGGGAACCTCCAGAGGCAGGTCCGTAGACAAAAAGTCAGTCTGGAAGATTCATGGAAAAGGCCAGGGCTCAAAAAAAGGGAAAAAGACTGCAAGGATCGGCAAGAAAGAGGTTTACGTAGTCAGGGTTCGGTCAATGCGCTATCACCTGAGAGTGTTGAAGGAAAGAAAAGACATCAACAATGATGTGTATTGGAGCCTCTACAAGAAGGTCAATGGCGGGCAGGTCAGGTCGCTGGCCCACTTGAGAGACTTGGTAAAGGAAGCAAAGATCCGCTAGCAAAGTAGCGCTGCCGGATCCATCCGGCACTTTTTGAAATCAATGACGCCATCCCCCCTGAAGCACAGGCCTTCGCTCTCTAGCAGTTGCTTTTTTGTCGACTTTCCAAATGCATAACCGCCTACGCTGCCGTCAGACATTACTACCCTGTGGCATGGAACCTTTATCGGATTTGGATTCTTGTTCAATATTCTTCCAACCGCGCGTGAGGCTTGAGGATGGCCCAGCGACTTTGCAATGTCACCGTACGTAGTCACCTTGCTAGGCGGGATACGCATAAGCGCGGCGTATACAGCAT
>DATEIL010000233.1:0-6487 GCA_035279085.1 Nitrososphaera sp. | reverse complement strand
ACCAAGGCAAGCAGGGCGATTCATTGTTCTTCGAGCCAATTCTGACGGAATCAATGATCGCGGGATGGAACGCTCGAATTCCAGAAATATCAAGGAAAATGTATGGAGCTAGCGACGATCGCTCACTTGCAGTTGTTTGCGCGCTCGCGGTAGAGGCACAAATGGCACAATTGCTGAAGCTATTTTTACTAGGTTATGACAAGAGTGAACCTTGCACTTTTGAGGCGAAACTAAATCTACTAAAAATTATGAATCTAATTCCAAAAAATCTCATTGACTGTGCAGACGCAATCAGAAAGGTTAGGAACGCGTTTGGACATGATTTTGAAGTTGAAAGCCTTGACAAACTACCTACGAAAGCCAAGAGCGCTTTAGAATCAAGTTACAATACAATACCAGATAGAGAAAAGAGTGCGGATCCCAAAGAAATGCTAATCAATCTCGCAACTATATTAGTTCATGGTCTTCAGGATTACGAACCTGTAGTTCGCGCCTATGGGAATTTCATTAAGTCAGAAGAATTTCGAGAGATTTTGAAGAAGACCAAATAGTAATAGGACTAGTCATTTCGAATCAACCTAGTAACTTGACTAAATCAGCATAATGTTGTATTAAAAGTGCTTTGTGAAGTTCGACATTCTATGTGTAGAAATACAGATCCTTGCGTGATCCAGTAATCCCTGAGAGATGAGGTGCGAAAATTGCAAGATCTTCTACATGTCTCAGCCTTCCATTGGTTATCCGGGCTAGCGCGTTTTTGTAAAAGAGGTTGACATTGTGCCTGCGGGACTGAAGCTGGGACACTATCTTGCGTGTGAGGTATTTGCCGGTCCTGTCCATGTCAAGAAGAAGGATCATCTTGCTTCTGCTCGCCTCATAGTAGTCAAGGAAATCGGCTATTCCTTTAAAATGGTGGAAGACTGCAGGGTTGCCTGTAAAGCCGACTTTGGCAAGAGCTTCCGCGTCTCGCTTCCCCTCGACGACAATGACTGAGCCTTTCTGGTATTCTTCGTTAAGCATATCGACAAAAGTCCTGAGCCGTTCCGCTGTCTGGTCATCGACAATGGACTGGTAACCCATCGGTGCGTAGGTACATTCGTGCTCTTGGCATTTAACATTTTGGGCTTGAGAAGAATAAATATGGTTCTCGGCGTCTTGCACACATGAAAGTCCTGACGGTCCAGAACATCAAATGCGAAACGTTAGGACGATTGGAAGGCATGCTCCTGCAAGATGGGTATGACGTTGAACAGGTAGATGCCCGCGAGGGCAGCATCCCGGTAAGCTCTGAAGGATATGCAGGAGTAATCATACTCGGCGGCCCCATGGCAGTGTATGATAACCACGATTATCTGCAACTGGAGCAGAATCTAATCAGGTCTTCTCTGAAATCAGGCACTGCCGTTTTGGGCATATGCCTAGGCTCGCAGCTTGTCGCACAGGCCGCGGGTGGCAGGGTCTATCGGGGCATAAGGAAGGAGATCGGATGGCACAGGGTAAAATTGACATCACAGGGCAATTCTGATATTTTCAGAGGCGTCAATAGTCGCTCAATCAATGTCTTCCAGTGGCACGGGGATACTTACGAATTGCCGGACAATGCAGTAATCCTTGCCAGAAACGAGCTTTACCCCCAGGCATTTAGAATTGGTTCAGCCGTTGGAATTCAGTTCCATCTGGAAGTTGACAAGCAGATGATAATGCGCTGGACTGACGAATATAGGGAAGAAATGAATTCTGAGAAAATCAGAGTTGAAGAAGTGCTCCCCAAAAGAGGAGATGAGGCCAGACTTGAGTCTATCTGCAGAGTTGCCTATAGAAATTTCTTTGCGTCCATGTCTAAGTAGGGAACGGCACAGGATCGGCCTTTTGAATTTTGGTATTATATTAATTCAACTAATTGTCGATGTAGATAGGAAATACCGAAAGAACCCAAACTATAAAAGAAGCCCCGAGGTTTTTTCTATTTAATAGACATGGTCAACGAGAAAGTCGAGAAAATTTTTAATGATGTTTTTTCAGCCAAAGAGAAGGTAATCACAGAAGAGCTTGCTAAACAAGTATTGACAGAATACGGCGTAAAGGTTCCAAAGTACGCGTTGGCAAAGAGTTCTGCAGAATCGGAAACGATGGCGAATGAAGTCGGCTTTCCACTTGTTGCCAAAATAGTCTCCCCGCAAATCCTGCACAAGACCGACGTAAAGGGCGTCAAGGTAGGGATTGCAAATGCTTCTCAGGCCAAGGAAGCGTTTGATGACATGCATGGCAGGCTGTCAAAGCAATACAGCGTGAAGGGAGTGCTAATGGAAAAGATGGCCGCACCCGGTGGAATTGAGCTGATCGTAGGCCTCCAAAACGACCCTCAGTTTGGCCCTGTCATAATGGTAGGAATCGGAGGAATCTACACCGAGGTTTTCAAGGATGTTTCATTCAGGGTTTTGCCGATTGCAAAGGAAGACGCCAAGGCCATGATAGAGGACCTGAAGGGCAACAAGATCTTGAAAGGCTTTAGGGGCATGGCACCCATCGACATGGACATGCTTGCGGACGCTCTTGTCAGCATCGGCAGGTTTGGCACTGAAATGGCACCGTACTACGAGAGTATTGACTTTAACCCGGTAATTTTCTATGAGAAGGACTATGTCGTAGTTGACGCAAAAATCCTGCTGCGGGACAAGCCGGACCTGGAAATAATTTCAAAGGCACAGCCAGATTCTGAATACATGGATCTATTTTTCAACGCCAAGTCCGTCGCACTGATCGGCGCATCTCCAGAGCCTGGAAAAGTAGGGAACTCTGTGCTGGAAAGCCTTGTAAAGCACGATTACAAGGGCAAGGTCTACCCTGTCAACGCAAAGGGCTACTCTGAAATAATGGGCATCAAGGCATACAAAAGCCTTGACGAAATCCCAGACAAGGTAGACATTGTTGTTGTTACCGTTGACTTGAAATTTGTTCCAGAGCTCCTAAAGTCGGCATCAAAGAAGGGCATCCACAACTTTGTCGTCATCTCTGGAGGGGGCAAGGAGCTTGGAGGCGAGCGCGCAGCCATTGAAGCACAGGTAAAGGAGCTTTCACAGCAACTCCGCATACGAATCATCGGTCCTAACTGCATCGGGATGTTCAACGGACAGAACCGCCTTGACTGCGCATTCCAAGGTCATGCTAGGATGATCAGGCCAAAAAGCGGAAGCGTCGCGTTCCTCTCACAGAGCGGGACCGTCGGGATAGCATTCATGGAGAGCTCTGACGCGTTTGGCATGAGCAAGATGATTTCCTATGGCAACCGATCCGACGTGGACGAAGCCGACATGATCTGGTACCTCTCTGAAGATCCTCAGACCAAGGTCATCGGGCTTTATGTTGAAGGGCTCGGAGACGGCCGCAAGTTCATGAATACCGCAAAGAGGGTGATGAAGGATAGAAACAAGCCAATAGTCGTCTTCAAAAATGGAAGGACGGCAAGGGGCGCAAAGCAGGCAGCTTCACATACGGGTTCACTGGGAGGAACGTACGGAGTTGTAAAGGGTGCACTGGATCAGGCCGGCATAATACCGGTCGACAGTTATGAAGAGTTGACAGCCTGCCTCAAAGCACTTGCATGGCAACCTGTTCCAAACGGTGGAAGGGTAGCAATGGTCACAAACGGTGCTGGGCCAATAATCGCGGCGATCGACAATTTTGAACGGCTTGGCCTCCAAGTCGCAGATATTAGCGAGCAAACAAAGAATGCATTCAAAGAGCACTATCCCCCGACATATGTTATTGGCAACCCCTGCGACATCACGGGCTCGGCCAACGCGGACGACTATAGGTTTGCAATACAGACATTCATGGACGACCCCAACGTGGACATCGTTATGCCATGGTTCGTCTTCCAAGACGACCCCCTTGAAGAAACCATAGTCGATGTTCTGGCAGATTTCCAGAAGCAAAAGAAAAAGCCGATCTTGGTTGGCGCGATGGGCGGACCGTTTACAAAGAATATCTCTCAGAGAATAGAAGATGCCAACGTCCCGGTATACCACTCGGTCATAGAATGGGTCACGGCAGCAGGCGCTCTGAACAGATGGGCAAAGGTAAGCGGCAGGGCAAAGTAGCCAGCGTCAGGCTGCTTCCTCCATCCACCTCCCAGTCCCACACTTTGATTTAAATTAGCAGATAGGCAAGAACGATCTGCGTTGGAATCCGCATCTGTTGAGACCAAGAGGGCGTTTGGATTCCTTTTTGTTTGTGTGTCCGTATCGGTTACTGCTGGTGCAGTGTTGTCCGAAGTAGCATATCTCAATGCATCGCCCCTTTACGTTTACGCGCTGATCTGGCTTGGGAGTTTCGGTGCTGTATTTGGGGCTGCAATGCCAAAATTCCGCAAAGTCGCCCCGGCTATCAGAGGACGGATGAAAACAAGCACCAAATGGTCAACAGCTTCGAAGGCTCTAAACGGGATCTGTTGGGCCGGTCCTTTCCTTGCCATCGCGGTATTTCCGAATCTTTACCAGTATCTGATCCTGCTAGGAATTGGGCTTGGGAATCTTTCGACCTACTTTCTTATCAAGAAGAATAGGGGTGGCGACAACCGCGAACAGTTGATCGTGGCCTCTGTTTCCCTTGTGGCACTCCCGGTGGCTCTTATGCTGGATACCACTATCCTTGCAAAGAATCAAGATGTAGCCGTAATGCTCTCAAGGATACTCATTGCCATCTCGTATGCTGCCGGTGGATTGTTCGCACTTGCTGGCGAAGGCTGAGGAGAATGATCAAAGCCGGCCACCCAAGCAGCGCACCATAATGTCGCCTACGCAGTTCTCCTTTTTCTCCTATAAGGAATAGT
Organism: Nitrososphaera sp.; assembly: GCA_035279085.1. GTDB lineage: Archaea > Thermoproteota > Nitrososphaeria > Nitrososphaerales > Nitrososphaeraceae > Nitrososphaera. The sequence goes on along the minus strand of DATEIL010000233.1, from coordinate 1,656 downwards.
TGCTCCATTTGGGAACACGCGCATTGCCAATTCTGAGCAGGGATGGATCCATGGCACAGGGGTCATGTGCGAAACAGGATCTCATATTTCTCCATTCGGTTTGAAAAGGCAAACGTCGTTCAAGCTATGCGCTTACAATCCGTAGCGCCAGTACGATTCTTCCGCACTGAAGCTAGCGCGTCGAGAATGCATACATGCAACCGTTTTTAAAATGAAATCCAAATACTTATGCAATGTCTGACGGCGAGGGCAGTACCTCGGTTATAGATCTTGAAGGAAATTTCCGCACAACAGACGTCGAGCTGCCCCAATTTCAAGAATCTCCAGAACAGCAGGCAGAACAAAAAGTAACATCAACGGAACACTTGCCCGAAAAGCCGCCTAGAAAACCAAGACTTGGCAACCATTCTAGTCTATCAGACCTAAGGATGATTCATAAAAACAAGATCCAAGAGATATTGAAAAAACACGCATCCGAGAGGAAGCTCCTTCAAAAGGAGATAAAGGAACAGGCCAAGCGGAGCCGAGAAGACCTCGGAAGGGCCCTCAAGCAGACAGAAAGAAGCTACAGGTTGCAACTTGAGCAGCTCAGGCATGACCACGAATCCAGGAATGCAAAATTGCAAAGTGAGTTAGAGATATTTCTCACCTCCAAGATGGACGAGATGAAACAGCATAGTCAGGGAGTAGTACAGGCAGACAGCCAAGAGAGGCTTCAAAAACTCCAGGAATGGCTGCAGGGCGAATTCGTAAGCGAGATGCAGAACAAGACATCCGAGCTTGAACGAGTCAAGGCTAGTTCCGATGCACAGGTACGGAATCTGGTTCACGAAGTTGATCGAAAGAACCAAGAGATCGTTTTTCTGCATGGCAAGATAAGAGAGATTTCAAGCCACCTGAAGAAGGGGATGCGGGAAGAACTTTTGGAAGAACTTGGGCTAGGCGACGTAGAATCTGAAAGAACCAAGAAAAATAAAAATAACAAGAAAATCGGACTGTTTGCCAGATTGGGTTCAAAGTTCTGAGACCTTCAGAAATTGTTTGAGGCACTCGGACGCAGGAGTACCTATAGAAACAATAAGGCCATCGGGAGAGTTGATTTAGCTGGAAGAAGGAATCAAACAGAATGATGCTGAAAAAATTTATCCCTACTAGAATGTATTCCCAATATCGTATCACTTGATAAACCGATCGAGAAACCAAGTGGTGCCCGCGCATTGTCAAAATCCTAGAGTTAAAATAGCGGGCCCGGTGGGCTTCGATCCCACGACTTCCGGCTCTCTTCATCAGAACTTAGAAGGCAGGCGCTCTATCCATGCTGAGCTACGAGCCCGCTCATGTACTGCCTCTCCGTCAGCAGAGGCCAGTGAGCATGGCAGCAGAAGGGCGACGCCTTCCTTTATAAAATGTTTATCCGATTGACTTCGCTTTTATTTGGCGGGTCTGCGCCAGATAGGAAATTCTTTGGACTGGATGCCAAACAGTACCTAGTCCATTATTTGCTTTGCTTTACTTTCTCCTTATCATATTCAGTGTCAAGCGTCCTGTCCGCGTCGCGCATCTTTTTGCCTGCCGACTTTGCGCCTGCCTTAGTGTCTTCAGAAGTGGTTTTGATTACAGATGTCATGACGCTCACAGGCTCGTTCATGATATTTT
>DATEIL010000232.1:0-2098 GCA_035279085.1 Nitrososphaera sp. | reverse complement strand
ATGACAAGGATCCTTACGCAAGGGACGAAGACAGTTTTGCCAGGGTCTTCATGGGCGGCACCAATTTCAAGGACATGCAAAAAAAGAATATCCGCCGCGGCGGGTTTTCTTAGGGACCGTCCAAATCCTTCGGATTGTCGTCCTTTTCCAGTGGCTCTAGCTCACTAGCCTTGCAGCTTCTGCAACCTCGGACACGCTGTTGTAGCTGCGGTCTTTAATCCTCTGGACGAGGGGCAGTACATCTCTGCTTTCCTGACGCGTAGATTGTTCCACAAATTTTAGGATGGCATTTTTGTCTGCGGGGAAATTCATCTCCTTGAGCGCTTGGCCGATCTCGGCCGCCTTTGGAAAGTTGCTCACAGACTTTTCCCGGCTTTCGCCTGGAATTTCCTGCTGTCTTTGAACCACGTCCTTGGTTTGTTCCTCGTTACTCTTGGTCGGTATTTGGTCACGATTTTCTCTACCTGACATGGTGCATCATTGCTCCGTATTTCTATTAACGGTTAGAGCAATACGGAAAAGAGTAGGCACGGTGCTCCGTGGTCATTTATTCCAAGGTACCGCAGCTAGAAACGATTAAGTATGTCGAAAAAGCCCAACTTGGCAGTATCTAGAAATGACTGACTGGGACTTGCTTACCCCCGGTATAGGTCTAACTTCTATCGGTATAGTTGGCGTCGGTATTTCTCTCTCCGGGATCGCCAAGACATTCATTGATGGCATGCATGCGGTATCGCTGCTTACAATGTTTATCGGCATGATATTCCTCGCATCAGGCCTGTTCAAGGACGGCTTTCCGTCGTCTGGCAAGGCAAAGTCAGCCACGTTTATCACGCTGGGCTTTCTTGTGACCTTTGGAGTAGCAGCGGCAGTCACCGTGAGTATCCAGGTCCCAAGCATCTTCTCCTACATTGGCCTCATGATGGTAATCTCCATACCTGCGGCAGTTCTTGCTGTTGCTTCGTATAAGGAAGTCCCATACCTCAAGGCCATTGCGATTATTTTCATTTCAGGATCTATTGTTGCAGGGGCCACTTTCTTTGCTTTTGGTCTGGTAGCACCCAAACCCCCTGCGCCAGAAGAAGAGCAGCCAGCTGAAGCAGAGCCCGCGCCGCCTGCGGTTGTGGTTCCTGCAAAAATCCTTGCAGGCGCATCTGCACAGGGCAACCCTGACTATGAGCCCGATCCTGTGTCCGTCGGCAAGGGAGACGGTGTCGAGTGGACCAACGAAGATAATGTTCCCCATACTGTCACAAGCAAGACAGAAGGTCTGTTTGACTCATCCATCATTGCAGCAGGCGCAAAGTGGCTCCTAAATACTGCCAAATTGGATGTTGGTGACTATCAATACTATTGCAGCCTACACCCCTTCATGGGAGCCACGCTCACAGTCACTGAAGCAGGAGCAAGCCCTTCAACTCCAGCAGGCTCCAATGCGACAAGTGGCAATACAACCGCTCCAGCACAAGGGGCAGGGCAGAATCAGTCATCCTCTTCCTCAGGTTCCTCCGGTGGCGGGGCTACAGTCTCGTCAGTTTCCATCGTGTCAGGTGCATCGGTTCCCACAAACAGCATATTCTTTGATCCTGAGGAAATCACCAGCTCAGTCGGCAGCATGGTCACTTGGACAAACAATGACAATGTCCCACATACTGTAACATCAGGCGTGGTGGAGAACGATGTGCCAAAGCCAGACCAAGTATTTGACTCGAGCATCCTAAACGCAGGAAAAACCTTCTCCTTTGTATTTGACAAGGCAGGCGAGTATGACTATTATTGCATGCTCCACCCATACATGACAGGCAAAGTAGTCGTAAACTAGCAGATGGCAACCGACATAAGCCTGAATTCTGCCCAGATGTGCCAGCTCTCTGATATAGCGAAGAATTCACTTCCACACGAGTCGTGTGCATTTCTTTTGGGGTGTGCAGATAGCAGTGAGGTAATAGAGATCCTCCCCATGACAAATGCCGACAAATCTCCTTATTCATTCAGCATAGAACCTTCGGAGCTTCTCCGTGCGTATGATATGGCAGAGAAAAAAGGCCTGCAGGTGATAGGAATATTTCACTCGCACCCTGGAAAGCCGGCGCCATCC
>DATEIL010000231.1:0-7762 GCA_035279085.1 Nitrososphaera sp. | reverse complement strand
GACAACGCTTTTCTCTCTCTAGTCGGTCCTTATTATGGTATACATTGGAATGAAATGAATTATTATTCATGAGCTGCAAATACAAGCAGGGATTTCATTATAGTCCTTTTTTCGATTTTGCGATATTAGGTCGCGCAAATAAAAAAATGGTCAGGGAGGATCTTAAGCCAAACAGCGAATATCTCCTTTTCCTATTTCTTGAATCCTCTAGTTAGTAACTCTGGATAAGGTATTCCCAATGCATAAGTCAAATAAGAAGTTCTGACAAATCATTGCCAGTGAAACCAAGACCACTCATATTTGTGCCCGGAATAAGGACAAGTCGCCTCGCCTTCAGAAATGCCAGTGGTTCTTTAGAACATTTTTGGCCCCTTTTGCCGCACGAGTTCCTGATACGGTCAAAGTTAGACCGAGTGTTCAAGTTTCTTGAGATGGGGATCCGGCACGACGCCGCTGCCGCTGTTGTTGATGATAATAAATACATCCCTTTTGCGGTAGCGACAGATCTGATACCGTATGCCTACGCAGGGCTAATCAAATCGATAATGGCTTTAGGTTACAAGCCGAACCAGAATTTCTGGGTGTTTCCATATGACTGGCGTCAGTCCAATAGGTTATCGGGCCAATTGCTGTCCCGCTTTATAGAAAAGGTGAGTATGGGAGACGGTAATCCTGATGGCGTGGACATCGTCAGCCATTCAATGGGGGGAATAATAACACGAACGGCGCAAAAATATGGGGCACCCATCAAGCGTACAGTATTCATTGGGTGCCCGCACACGGGTTCCCCACTTGCGTATTTCATACTGCATCCCGAAATAGACAGTAGGCGCTTTATCGGCTCTGCATATGACACCTATTCTGCTGACGCAACTCTGATTGGCAAGGACACAGGCACTGATGAGCCCAAACATACGCTATATCGTCGAAGAAAGGAATTATTTGCCAAATTTCCATCGATGTACGAGCTTTTGCCTGATGAATTGTACCTGCGCAAGCAGCCGATCTTGTATGCAGACGGCAAGCCTGCATTTGGAGTTGAGGCAACATACCTGGAAGGAGACTGGGCCTTTAAGGACGAGAACATGAGGGCGGCAGTAAGAGACGCGGTTACCTTCAAGGCAGAGATTGGAAGTAAATTGCAAGGGGAGTGTTTGTCCATATGCGGAACAAATCACGTAACATTCGACTCAATTCGATACAAAGCCGCATACCATACTTCTGTGGCTGAGCGGAGGCCAAGCTATGTTATGCAGCGCGGGTTCTCTCTACCTTATGACTCTGGTCTTGGCGGGGACGGGTATGTGCCTATTGAAAGTGCGATGGCAGCGCCACTAGTATCTGAAGCCAATAAACCCCAAAATTCTGTTTTCCTCTCTGAATCGCATACAACTCTGCCAAATGCACGAGCCACAGCTGAGGCAATCGCGAGATTTCTATCTATGTGAATGTGTGTCAATCTGTGTCGATTAGCCCCTCTCCTGCGGCACCGGGTCATACACACTTTGAAGAGATCGAAAAGCAGCTGCTGGATTGGCCATTCCAGTAAATAGCCGAGGAGTCTATGCCTGTATGTTGAAAGAAAAAAGAAAGATGTGGGCTTTGGCATTCATACACATTTACACAGCACTGATCATGTCTCTCGAGTGGAAGAAGAACTTGATGGTGCTGTGCCATATGCGCTTCTTGACATCTGTTCAACGATCCTTGCATTTTCCACGCCCAGCTGCCCAAGCTCTTTCGCATTTTTCCTTGCCGTGTCAGTAAATATGCGAGTCGATTCGATTGCCTCCACTGTCAGGTCATTTTGTAGTCTTACAGCAGCAACTGCAAGGTCTGCCATGTTTGTGGCTGCCTTTACATAGCTGTCGATCCATGTGTTCGGACTCAGCGCAGCTGCCGCCGGCCATAGCATCATTGATGCAAACCCATTGTTCGCAATTGGTCGATATGCTGCCTGGAGGGACTTTGCTATCTCTTTTTGTGAATCAAGAAAGTCGTTTGCCATGTCCCTTACGGCACGCAGGTGCTGCTCCTGATAATCGTGAAATGTGGCGGTGTTTTCAGGCACATCCCGCCTGACCTCTCTAATCACTTTGTTGGCATTGTCCTTGGTTTCCTCAATTGCTCTGTCAATAGCCCTTTCTTCACGTGCTTGAGTTTTGCGCTCTTCTTTTGATGAAGATGATGATGAAGACATAGCCTCTATCGCCTCCACAACCTAATAGGCGTTAGAAAACAAGATTATGACGCATAGCTTCATTTTTCTCGTTCGCTAGGTTTCTGTTGCATTTTATAGACACACTTTTAGGGGCTACCCAAGGTCCTTGTTGTCGCTATCACTACATAGTCCGCAAATGCAGAACCCTCGGAAACCAGTGCCCGCAATGATACCTCCCATAGGCCTTACATCGCCCCTTACATATCAGAAGAGAGAGAGAGAGCTATGACCATTGACAGCTTTTGCCTGCGTCTTCTCCTTCAACTAAAATTCAAGCGCTGTCCGGTGCAATAGCGCGAGTTTATTAGTGGATGAGTATAATTGATGCGATGAATAAACTTTCGAAAGCGTTATACAATTACAATCCTGCCAGACTGGACATAAGAACTGGGCTATACATTGCAAATTCTGGCAAATTTCTGACCAGAGCCGAAGCCAATGAGAGCAGATGGTTCTGTGAGAAATGCAATCGGGGGTTCTCTACCAAGTTGATGTTCCGCACGCACAGAGACGAGATTCATTCATACTAGGTAATCTTTCTTCTTCGCACGTCTCTCCTTTCTAGATGCAGGGGCGGCTTTTTTGGAGCAGTAAATCATAAGCTTCTCTAGATTTCGTACCTGTGATTGGCTTGCCCCGACGAACCTCTTAATCTTGGGCTGTTCTCTTCTCTTCAAAGATAGTGAATGGTCAGCTTGCTTGGGCCAAAAGCACGGTATGCGAGTGCGTACCGCTGACGTGGAAAATGATAAAGCAATCGTAAAGACAGTAAATTCTGACAACGCTATTGTCGTTCAGAAGATTATGATTAAGACAAAAGAGCGGGATAATGATGCTGGACATAACCGGCCAGTTGTGAACGCCAAGGAAGGGTTGAAAGTAAGATGCGAACATGCCGGCCAATCCGCAACAGATTTGATAGGCTCATCGGCTGACAGGACGGCAGGTTCTCTCAAAGAAAAGCTGGACTAATTATTTTTTTCTTTTCTTTTCTTGTTGCTTTGTACATCTGGAACTCAAAATAAAGTCTACCTGCTTCCTCCGCCGTACTTAAGCCTGTGCAAATCTTTCACCATAGCATTTCTCGAAAACTTCCAATCATCGTCTTTTAAGTATCGAGGTCTGCAAAACAAGGTGTGAAGAACAATAGTAGTATTGCAACCAACATTTTGGCATCCACTCTGGAAGTCGCTTCTAGCGGGGCATCAAGAGCTTTTCTCCTCCAAAACATTGACGGCATGAACGAAAAGGTGGCGGATTGGGCTATCATGACTCTGGTCAAGGATGATATGCTTATGGAACTTTCAGATGGGGGACGAACACACGTCGCCTACAGAACCACGGAAAAGGGAATAGGCTACCTTCGTAGACAGAAGTCCGAGAGCGTCACTCAGTCTCTGATCATGGCTGCATAGTGATTGTGGCCACCTCTGCCTAGATGCAATACATATTCATGTTGCGTCTGGTAGTGGATTACGGCCGGGCCGAACATGAAGGGAGTGGCGCCCTGTCCATTGTAATTCCTACCACACATCGCAACCACCCCGTATACGCTTCAAGTTTTATTATTTTGTATATGTATCCTGACACTTTGAAATTCCGTGCAGGTTAACTTGGTTTATTGCTCCTGTTGAGAATGTCCTTACAGAGACTGTCATCCGCTAATATCTAGAGGATTCTGGCTGCCAATGGCGCCCCTTCCATCCTCCACTCCGACGACTCTGAACCGATACTGACTGCAATAGGTCACAGAGTACGAGCGGGCATAGCTTTCTGCAGCATCATAGGTCGAAAAGAAATTGCGCAGACCATCGACTTTTACTTGGTTGCCATCAAGGTCGAAAATCTTTACTTCATACGCTCCAGGAAGCCTCTTCGCTTTTCTTAGCATGATAACAACAGCCATTAGGAGAAATACGAGCGCGGCGGCAGCAAAAATCGCAAGCTCAAAACCCCTAAGAAAAATCATGAAATTGTAAACGACTCGATCATCTATTATCCTGTACAGCGCAGCGAAAGCAACACAGAAGGCAGTCGATACCATGCTAAGGACCACTGTCTGTATCACACACCCTATCTTCTATGGGCACAAAGACAATAAGAGAGTTATAGCAGGTCCTATTGCAGTCCTGCAATTACACTGAGCAAAGAGCCTGCCTTGGCCATGTTGATAGCCTGAGCAAATTTGCATCCAAAGCGCATCCATCTTTTGCACTAATCGATATAAACGGCTTCCATTGACCAGTTCCCCATGCCTTTCTGACCGATTTAGAAGAATTATTCTCTCAAGCTAGGTTATATGCCTGTGATGGGTATATGATTATGTGAACATGGAAGATGCAATCTTTTTGCGCATTGGCCACGCCAGTAGTGAACTCGCTTGGCGCGTCGGGCTACCCTGCGTTGCAAAATTTCCTGTCTCAAATTCTGGATAAAAAAACGCGTGCATACCTGCTTTCAAGCAGGAAGCTGTTCTTTATCCTTCTGGCCGCGACGGTATTTGAGATGGTAGAGGAAGTATTGTAGTGACACGGCGGTAGACGGCGCCAAGTTCTCTTCCCTTTTCTTTTTGATTCACTCAAGGGATATCTAGACACAGCATCTGGAACATTACAGGATCGATCAATTATAGGCGGGAGAGGGACAGCATCTTCAATTAATAATATTCAGTCAATGCAGTAAAGCTATTTGGAATCCAAGACTCCAGCTGCCGCTTGCAAAAAGCATATACTCACACGACAAAAGTTCTTTGGCATAGAGGCGTGTACATGTGCGTCATTTTGTGATTTACCGAAGCAGCCAAGTGCGGCCTTGCGGGGCTAGATCTCAGACAACTGGAACAATCATACTTGATTTCGCATAGCGACGTTGAGATATCTATATGCGAACACAGTGAATATTTGAACCGGCGCCAGAAGCGTCATGGAGAAGGCAGACGCTCTAAAGTACAGCAAATATGCACACGCGTGTGATTAGTACGGCAATGAAACTGTAATCTGAAAATCGAATCTTGCAGAAGAGTTGGCTGCAAGTGTTCTGTACCCCTGCTTTGCAAAGAGCTCGCCATCATAATTTCGATCAGGCGGAGCTGATATTGGCTCTAGGCATATTTGGCCTTGATCTTCAGGACTCCATAGCTGCATAAATCCCAGATCTCTTGCGGAAACTAGAACTTTTCCATGCGGAAAAACATATTCAGCCTCCGATCCTGGTTCGACAATGGAGCCTTCTCCTGATTGTTTCTTCTTTATTGCGCCAATCCCTATCTCCTTTCCAGACGGCCCAATCCTTACAAATTGCTGATCTGGGTTCGCGGGAGAGTGTATTAGAAAAGCAGGGTGCCATCCTATGGCAAAAGGCATCGGCTCTTCCGAGAGGTTTGCAACATCCACGGAAAAGTGCAATTCTCCCGATTCGATGGTATAAGTCTTTTTGAGAGAGTATCCAAAAGGAAATGAGCAGATGTTCTGGCCATGGCCAACCGTGCTGCAGGCACGGTAATTTTGTATGAAAGTTGCCTTGCTGTCAGAAAGATCAGAGAGTGTAAAGCCAGCGTACCTGCAAGTGCCGTGCTGAGCCATAGGATATTGCCTCCCTCCAATTTTGACGCGCGAATCCTTTAACGCGCCGATAACGGGGAACATTATGATTTCAGAGTTCTGCCAGCCGCGGCGCTCTTGGATGTTCTTGTGGTCGTCCAGCTTGCCGCCACCCCACATGAACTCCCGCCCATGGCATCTTAAGCTAAACAACTGGGAATTCTTGAGATTAATGGTGGCGCGTGTCTTACCAGTAGAGTCGGAAATTTCAACTGTGTCCATCGAGATGATTGTCTATTTCTTTCAAAAAGCCAGTTATTATTAAGTATCCCCGTGAGTGAAGAATAAAGACAAATTGCCGCCTACTTGAATGAAAACACGACTGGAGTAATATCCCTATGACCTTGACATTTCATCAGCAATAAAAAAGGATGTCAAGGCAAATGTCAGAAAAAAGCGATAAATAACAATATAAAAAACAGCACTACGAATTATTCGCTGATTATCAAACCATCTCTATTATGCGGCTTTTCACTTGCGTTCGAGTAAAGGGCAAGCATCGCGGCAGTTATTCCTGCAAAGAGGGCGCCTAGCCCTATATGGTAGTTACTTTGTGAAAGAATTTCAAAGCTGCCGGAATCAATATAGTAAATTACATCAGCCCTCAGAAAGCGCACTGCAAGAATCTGTTATTGTATAACTAATTAAGAAACAATCTGCATGACAGGGCAGCTCAGAACTTTAATGCCTACAACCATCCGTTGATGCCGTCATCGCTGCCTCATTAGGAGCAATGGGTTGGAGTGGAGTGCGTCGAACGGTCACAACTCTAGCAGACGAGGGAACATAAAAACACCTGTGCAAAATGACGATTGAGAAAATGCTCTACAGAACGTTCCAGCGGCGGTACGATGCAGAGCCCGTCATCACGACCAATAGGATCGCCAGAGTTAGTCCTGTCAACCAATTCGCGCCCATTTCTGGAACTACACTCGTGCCTATTATCTTGACAAACCATTCCGGAGAAAATTGCCCTGACTCTTCATAGGGGATTCCTATTTGCAGGGTCCTGTGAGTAGTATTCTGCTTGGACTGAGCGAATTCGGCTTGATGAAAATCGGTAAACTTACTAGTGCTGATAAGGACATTAAAGCGAGCCTCTGCATGCATGGTAGAAGAAGAAGCGTCATCATCTTGAATGTAGCTATCGATGACTTGGCGAGGTAATGTGATTTCAAGTTCCCCCCTTCGGGTGGAATTGGAGAGGTGGATGGTCAGAGAGTTTTCGGTTTGGTTGACCCATACGCTATCTATCAATGCAGAGGATATTCTGTAATGGATAGGATATGTTCTACCGTCAACCTTCAAGTCGTAGGGACCTGCAATCATCATAAACAATGCATTTGCACCAGCGTCACCATACCTTACCTCCAACGAGTAGACCCCAGACACCGTCTTTTTCTGTCCGCCAAGCTCTTCTTGAAAAGTAAAGCTCCCATTGGGCAAGACGTTTGCATCCGCTCTAAAGTATATGTCATTATTGTTAGGGTAGTAGACAACTAGATGGGCGTAATCTTGGTCTTGCTGTATTTCTCTGACCTGTCCAGCAATTCTCAGTATATCCCCCGGATAGTATACGTCATCACTTAGGGTAATCGCGACTGGTAATGGAGGCGGTGGTCCTGTTATTATCTCGCTAGTCGAGCTGGCAGCCGCCACGCTTGAGGGATCAAGGAGCAGCAAAATGAGAGTGACAATTCCCGCACAAGGCAGCCAGAAAAACATGACGCCATGGCATGGTGTGACACAAATTGTTATAACTTTATCGCAATCCTACGTATCGCTTTTTGTTCATTACTGGTCAAAGGTGAATCTCTGATCTCGGATATCCTCGATTCCATCTAACTTCCATTTGGTGATCAGGAGGTCAAGAATTGTCACTAGGTAACTGGCAGCTAGGAAGCGTTCGCGATGCGCTCCCTCTTGGTTGCGAGGTGTGCTA
>DATEIL010000230.1:0-28611 GCA_035279085.1 Nitrososphaera sp. | reverse complement strand
ATTCACAAGTCAGCCTAGATAGTTTTCAACCCGATTAGCGCGGGGCTGAATAATCTTACTATCGAATTAATCGACTCCAATTTATACAATGTCCGAAGCTCTGATTCAGAGCACAGAAGACTTCTAGAAAAAAAGCGAAGGTAGGTTCTGCAATGACGTGGATGGCGCCAGCCAGCTGCCCAGCTAGGCTCATAGCCGCAGGCTGGCGCCAGCCATTTTTATTCACTTCTTCTATCGAATGTGAAAAGGATGACAATGACAATCCGTCAGGGAGCGGCGGCGCGCGGTAACGTGGCCCCGTATTCTACACGCCTCTCTAACTCCCCCGACGTGAATGATGACTCACGCTTTGTCCTAGTTTTGCTATACTACGAAGGCAATCATTGCATAGCAATCTCAAAAAAAGATACAGTACGTATTAAGATCTACGTAACAAGTCAGAGTCTTGATAAGCTGGGCAAGTAGAAAGAGGCAGAAGAGAGTTATGTGTGTGTGTCTCTCCTGCCTCTCTAAAGCTGTCAATCAAAACTAGCCGCAAAATCTAGATTTATTTCAGTTAAAGTCTTTTAAATGAAATTGGTGTAACCAATTGGCGCTTTGCGAATTCGTCAAAAGGACGAAATTATGAGAGACGTTCTAACCGTATGCAAGGAAGGAGTCACGATCACCGAAATGATGTTCCAAGCCTACATTACACACGGCCAAGCCAAAGCATACACAAAGTCACTAATTGAAAATGGCCATCTGGCCCACAACTCCAAGCAGAAAAAATACCATACAACGCAGGAAGGCTTGACATATCTCAATGCACTTGAGCAGATGAGCGAGCTTTTACCCACAGTCAGTCGCAGGGCTCAAGAAAGGATGATGAACTAACTTGGTGCATGAGCTGCAATTAGTCCCGTTCTCTTTGCCCTAACTGAAACCAAAGCCTTCCCCCCGTACTCTTTTCCTGCTTGTATAGTTATCAATTCATGCCCTTTTGGGAATTCTTTAGTAGACTGGCAATCCCAGATAGGTTACTAATTTCTTCGTACAGCTCGAGGAATCGTTATCCTTTTTCAGTAGTCCTATATTTGGTGCCACCTTCAGGTCTTGCTTCCATCAATTCATTTGCTACCAGGAACGACAGGTACTCTTGCACCTGTTCAAAAGACAGACCAGCGCGATATTGAATGTGAGTCTTTGGAATGTCATTCTCCCTTGCCAAACTCAGGATATCAGCAACTATTTCTGTCCTGGTACGGTGCCTTGCCAACCTTAAATAGAATTCTGGGGTGAGAATATAACGATGATCAAATGCTTTTCCATAGCGAGAGATACTTATCTAGAATCAATTTAGGACAGTATAGTTACCTTTTTTTATGAGTTTATCTGGTGGGCTGACGCGCAAAATTCCGAAACAACATGATTATTTGCGAGAGAAAGAATATGGGTGGTTCTGTTACCTTGGCCGGTGTTGACATTTCTCTCATAAAGTCCTAGCACCAGGGAACTTGTTAACGCCCAAGTCAGACTGGAGTTAAGTTAACGATCATTTCCATCGAGTCATGGCATAAGTACAATGACGACTTGAAAACCTATCAAGATTCACTTCTCTAGAGACTACCGTACCTATGATTGTGTCGTAAAGAACAACGGATATTGAAGGCCGATGATTGGCTCAAATGTGACAGAAGTACAGTCTATAATAATGACATGCCCGTTGTGGTCAGGGCTGTTAAAGTTGAAAAACCCAAGAAGAAATAGCCAGAGCGATGGACTGATAGTAACCTTCATTTACTTTACTGCTCGCGTCCTTGTTAGCTACAAGTTTTAGAAGCTTTATTCAAAAACCGGTTATTTACTATAAGGAGAGTACGGATTTCGGGTTCATATGGGAAAACTCGAAATAGGATTTCTCGTGGTTGCCATCGTAGCAGCTTTGGCCGTCGGAGGCCTTCTGTACATGGCATATCCTGAGTCGTTCGCCGGGTATGGCGGCGTAAGTAGTAGTAGTAGCAGCAGCGGTGATGGCAGTACCACAACTGCAGCTACGAGCCAGTACTCGCCAGACACGGCTGGTCAGACAACCACTAGTGCCAGCCCCGCGGCGGATGTGAATAGCACTTCCGCACAAAGTGGTGGCAATAGCAGCGACAGTAATTCTCCCGCACCACTGACTGGTGCAGATAGCGGCGCAGTATCCTCAAGTGGCGGATACTAGGCGAGAATCGTTTGAATCGATTGGATTCAATTCTCTCTCTTTTTCTTCTCAAAGGATTAAAGAAACAGCTGAAAAGGTCCTGTAAAGAACGAGTTTGGTAACCGGGCCTTGAGATAAAGTTGGACCAAACAAAGACTTGACAGAGCCCCCGAGTGTGTGTGATAATGTAACCAAAACAAGTAGAGGGAAATGGCCATTTCATGGCCCAGCTCAAGGGAGTTGTCTGTGAGAAATGCGGGATAAGATTCACCGTACCAAGGATCTTCAAGAATGAGGCAATCTATAACCGGTGTGCCAAGAAAATGAAGGAAGAGAATAACAGTTCATCATGATACTAATCATCACTATTCTCTTGCTGCCGCCACAGGTCGTGACCGGAATTAGTTTTGCGTCATATTACTTACGGATGTCAATCATTGTCCGTGTAGTTTATTCAGCACGTCTGTGAAATCCATCTTGCCGACTTAATCGATTTCTTTGTCAAACCAAGCCTCAACCTCTTCAGGGTTTGAGCGAATCTTCGATTTTATCTCGGTCAGCTCTGCCCTTCTCGTTTCTGCTATTGAGCCTAGCTGAGGCATGTATGCCGATGCAGCACTCTGCAGCATTTTTTCCATCCACTTGTCTAGCAACCTAGATCACGCCAAAGAGCACTCGCAGCAGAATTATCAGCACGATAATCCCCAAGACGACCCAAACGACTGTCCAAATCATGCTATTGACACAGCATGATGCAAAATAAGCAGATCAGAGCTATGCTATCTAACCCGTTGACAATGGATGTCTATAGTAAATTCGCCGCAAATTGATTTGACAGATGCCGCCACATCTCAAAAATATGGTAGATGAATATGTTATCAAAAAGAAAGTAGAATATGATGTTGATAGGAAGTCGGAGGCTGAAAGAGACTTGGAGGACGCTTCTGACAAGGTGCAGGCGGCAGCAAAGGCCGTAGCCAACAAGGTTGCCGATCCGGACCGAGACCTTGAAACAGAATATCGCAAGGAAAAACTAAAAGAAAAGCTAGACTAACGCGTTTTTTCCCTTTTTTCATTCATTCCAAATCTTCACTTGCGTCATCAAGAAAAAGATTTGTGGGGAGTCTACGCGGATTCTTTTTGTCCGACTCTTGATTCCGCTTCATCGCTCTTTCCTTTGCTCCTCTCACCGCGTCTGTTACCATCCGTGTAGTTTCAGCATATGCGCCGGCTGCGTCGCTGGAGGCAGCCCTTACGTGCTGTACCGTAACTTTTGCAATCTTTGTAGTCTCTTCGATTGCAGCCATTGTATCGCGGACCGATCCGTCGTCTCTAATCTGCTTGGCATCCGCGTTAATCTCTGGCTATTATGGGAAGCAGAGATCATTAAGCCTTGAGCATTCCCCATGAGACTCCCCTGCCTTCGTGCACGGTTTTCTCCCATACCACCGGCTTGAAGATTTCCTGGTAAAGTGCTCTGGACCCCGCTATTGGCATCATGACGTTCATGTACCAAATCATCTGCGGCAAAACCTTGTGCAGGTGCTTCATGGGCATGCCTTCGAGCGACGCGCCTTTCAGCCAGATCCACAGGTAGAGCAGGTTAAAGGCTGCAGGCACCGCGCTCCAGAATGGAAATTCTATGTTTGAAATCATCTTGAATGGCAGTATCGTAGCGGCTTCCACGAGCCACAGTGCGGTAATCCCGTAGCTGACCCAGTTCAGGACAACTATGAGAGGCGATACGAGCATCATGAGCGTGGAGAATGCGCCCATCACTCCCATCCTCTTTAGATATGTTCTGTCCAACATAATTGGGACGTATTTCCAGAGGCTCTGAAGCCAGCCCCTGTACCACCTAGTTCGCTGTTTCAGCCATGCATTGAAAGTGACAGGGGCCTCCTCCCAGTGACGTGAATTAAATGCCCTCACATTCCATCCGGCCAACAGCAGCCTGATTGATAACTCTGCGTCCTCTGCCAGATTTGTTGCGTCATACAATCCGACATGCGTGAGCGCCGATCTCTTGAAGTAATTGCCTGTGCCGCCAAGCGGGGTGTACATCCCAAGCCTTGACCGGCCATTTAATAGAATCCTGAACCATCCAGCGTATTCCATGCCAAAGATATTGCTTATCCAGGAATCCTGGGTATTGCTTATCCGGAGCATTGCTTGCGCTGCTATTGCGTTGCGTGATGCAAGCGCAGATGCAGCCTTTAAAAAGACATCCCTCTCCGGGATATCTTCGACATCCATTATCCCGATGATGCTGCCAGTGCACAGATGGATTGAGTCATTGAGCGCGCTTGGCTTCGTGGGATACATCCTGCGTCTTGAGAGCAGCTTGATGTTATGTGGGTACCTCTGTTGGTACCAGAAAGCAATCCTTTCACCCTCAGTGTCATCAACTACCACGACAACCTCCTTCTTGTCCATGGGATAGTCGGTATGATTCAGACACGCCTCTATGGTCCGTGCCAGAATAGGCTCGTTTCTTGCGGGTATAATGATCGAGATCTTGGGGAGTGCTTGAGATTGGGAATTGATGTCAATAGTAGGAGTGTACCTATGCCTGCCAACTCCAACCACCGTCACGGCAACGTGATAGGCCCCCCACATCATGAAAAATACAGTCAACCCATAGACTAGGATCGTTAGAGTTAACTCTGTGAAGAAGGACAATGAAAGGGCAACAAATAACACGAAACCCGCAAATAGCGCCACTCGCTTTGCAGAAACCTTGCCTTGCTTGGCCGGTTTCGCTTCGGCGTTGACTACCAAGACGTTATTTCCCTTAGAATGTCGTTGGCTAGGTCCTCCGTCCCCCCGATTGCAGGCAATACTCTAACCCTTTTTGGATTTACAACGGACTTCATCTTCTCTATCGCTTCTTCCGCGCCCTTGAAGACTACAATCATCCGCAATTCCTTCAGGTCTGCGCTTTTCATCAGCAACTGAAGCATTGATTTGTCGGGATTTGCATCCTCATTGACAAATTCGACAGCTATATCGCTTGCTTCATCTTCTGCCGCTGCCGGTAGACTCAGCAGAAGGGGAATGACGTGGTGCGCGCCACTTGCCCCGACCAGAGTGGCCAGCACTTTAGACCCAATATTTTTCTTTTCCAAATGACCCTTCAGGCTACGGCTCTCGATAAGCAGCGACGATAGTCCTTCTGCGTTACCGCCAAGAACGTATTTTGGAAAGGACTTTAGGTTTATTTCGTCTATCTTTGAGGTATGGCCGGCACTGCATTTGCTAAGCACCAGGGGAAATTGGAAGACCTTTTCACATTCCCTACACTTGAATCCAATCCCCGGATTTCCGTAATCAATGCCTACTCTCTTTAGATCTTTCTTGCACTTTTGACAATAGTAGCCGGTTCTGACACTTGACTGAAATTCCGCCAGGGGACCGGTGTTTTGACATTCATAGTGAATGAGCAGATCTGACTTTAACAGATCCTGCGAGCTGCATTCAGGGCAGAACAACTGCGTCTGCAAGTTGTGATCCCCACACTTGGAGCAGGTCGCAAATGCCAGAGACCCGCTTGTATCCAGGAGACCTTGTTTCTCGCATGTCCGAAGCTTTTCGTATGTGATCTCAAACCCCGATCCCAGGTCATAGACAACTCCGCCAAAGCCTGTTTTTAGCATTGGTCTGAGCTCTCGGCCCTTGTTGGAATCGTCTGCCAGCAACGAAAGCACTGCCAAAGTCGCACCGTCGTTATTCGACGCATTGCTCTCATTCGACTTGTCTGCATCTTTTCTCATGACCGGGCTTTCCTTTCTTGGTCTTCTCCATGGGGGTAGGCGAGTAGTGTGGGCATTACCTTCTGCCAAAGTCATTTTCGCTTGCCTCCTGACATTTCGGCATTCATCCCGGTGGCTGCTGCCGACGCTCCAACCGTGAGCATTTGTCTGAACTGACCAAGTGCCGCGCTACGCGAAATGAGATCTTGGTTTGAATCAATAGTCTTTAGAATCTGTAACTTCACCAGGTCTGACGCAGTATGGAGGAGTGATTCCAAAGCCTCACTGAATTTACCTGGATTATCGGCGATTTGATCTCTTGGAACGCCCAAGGCGTCGAGGTGGTAGTAGAAGGTGTTAATCCAGTCAGAACCAAGATACTTCAACGCATCTTCGATTAGGGCGTTGATCATTCGTGAATCTTCAGACTCGGATCGGGTTTTTGGCTTTCCGTTTGCTTCAACAGAGTTGGGCTGCCGCATGCCTCTCTGGCCTTCCAGCTTGCTGAATACTGTTTGCGCATCCTTTAACCGCAACAGTGCATCAAGCAAGTCAGACAGTTCTCGGTGGCTTGGGTTCCACTTTCTCAGGTCCCCCACATTGATCTTTAACTTTTGAAGCCGGAAGTATAGCTCGCTGTTCTCGACTGTGTCCAATAGTACGTCGATTTCAAATGGCTTTTGCAGAATCTCGGCGATTATGCCATCCTGTTTTATGACGGCAATTAGAGTGTCTCTGGCAAAAGCTGAGGCAAAGATAATCCTCTGGTCTGGATTTAACTCTAAAATGCTCTGGGCCGCCTCATGGCCATCCATCACCGGCATCCTATAGTCTAGAATCACAAGTTCATACATATTGGACTTATTTCTGCTGGCTTTGTATTCATCAACACAGGCCCTTCCGTTGTTCGTCATGGTGACTTTATGGCCTCTAGTCTTCAAAGCGAGTTCGTACATACTTGCAATATTTTCCTCATCTTCCGCTACAAGAATTTTCAAAGCCAGTCTCCGTTCCTATTTTTCGGTTCAATCCCCATCAGCAAGAATCATTTGATAAGTATGGGTATGAAGTACATGCAGACATACGGATACCAAGAATACAAACCAGTCTGTCGCAACCTGATACAGACAGTGACCTTTGGTGTGAATTACTTCTTTTGCAGTGTGGACAAATAGTCGTATTATGGGGGTCTCTGGTATCTTGAAGAGTATGCATAAAAGATAGCTAGGAATGCTGTACAGGCTTATCAAAAGGAACAGGGCGTTCGAATTCCATGAATATTTGGTGCTTTAAAGAATTCGTTAGATCAGACGTTTCCTCATGAAAGAAGCATGCGACGAATATTTGACGTTGCCGTTTTATGCCTGCTCTTGCTCTCGTGGCCCTGTAATAAGGGCCCGAGAGGATTAGCAGCGGTGGTAGTCTGGGATTATTCGGGATGCAGAAAGTACCATTCTATATGCAAAGGTCACTTTTAGGCAGAGCGACAGTCGCGCTAAGTGGCGGCAGATACATGCTTGCGCCGCTCAGTAGACTCTCCTAACATTCTAGCGTCTCTCTTTACCACCCTCGATCGATACAAGTTGTCACCTTGCTTGCAGGCATAGATTTTGCAATAGACAAGGTACGACATCTGAAATCCTGAGGCACCATAATCGACCCCGTGCAGACAGGACGACAGCAGAGCCTCCACAATTGTCCTGATGCCAATTGCATGAATCTCTATGTCAACTGGCGGCAGTAGTAGTAATATTAGTCCCCATCAGCATCTTTTACGGCCATTTATCTATCTCAGAAAGTCCAAAAGCTCACGGTTGACCTGATCCGCATGGGTCCAGTTCAAGCCGTGAGGGCCGTTCTTGATCTGTAAGAATCGGCTTCCTTTGACAAGCTGGTGTGTTCGCTTTCCTGAAGCTTCGATGGGGACAATCCTGTCTGCGTCACCATGAATAACCAATGTTGGTATGTCGATCCGTTCTAGATCCTTGCGAAAGTCCGTCAGCCACGCCGAGACACAGTCCAGAGTGCCCTTGGGCGACGCGCCGGCAGCAATGTTCAGGCTAAATTGGACAGCCTGCTCGCTTATGCCCTTGCCACCACCGTAAACATCAACATTGTAGAAATTGGAGAAAAAGGCGGCTAGAAATGCAAGGCGGTCAGCAGCAATTCCTGCCTTTATTCCTTCAAAAGCACTACCCTCAACTCCACTGGGATTATCTGGTGTCTTTAGCAGAAATGGCGGAATTGCAGCGAGAAATGCCGCTTTTCCAATGCGTTCGGACCCATACCTGCCCAAATAGCGGGCCACCTCTCCCCCGCCCATTGAAAAACCGACCAAGGCTGCGTCATGCAAGTCGAGCTTTGTAACGAGCTTGTGCAAATCCTCTGCCATTGTATCATAATCATAGCCGGATGTTGGCTTGCTGGAATCACCAAATCCCCTTCGATCGTATGTAATGACCCTGTAGCCAGCATCAAGAAGTGCTGGAACCTGCTTTTCCCAAGAACGACCGCTGAGCGGCCAGCCATGGATCAGTACTACAGGTATCTTGCCCGATCCATGATCCTCGTAGTACAATTCAATACTTCCAGAGTTCTCCTGACCTACATTAATGAAAGGCATACCAGCGGTATTTTCTCCCTTGTCTGGATGCGTCATTACTAGCCCTTAAGCGTTCTGTCATCTTCGATGCCGCATTCACTGAAGGCAGGGCAATCTATAGAGTCTCTGAACATGTGTGGCTCCTGCCAATCGGATTTTGGAGATGATATGGTTGGGCCTATTTCTCCAAGAAATAGGAATCGCAATCGAAGGATTGAGGGAGTTATAGCAGCGACCAAGATGAAATAACTGGGACCGGGTAAGGAGCAGTGAGACTTGACTACCCTATAACTATCGCATACGATAACTTGGAAAGACAATAGGGTAGACAATCCAATTCGTGTGGCTATGCCCGCCATCTGTAATCATCCCTAGACGCTGATTTTTTCGGTTACGCATAGGAAAGAGGGAGAAAATGGATTTAGAGTATGACATAACTTTGCTAAACTGCCAGATTCCAAGCTAGGGGCTGCCTAAATAAATATACGAACACATCATTTCACACTCATAGCACCGAATGCCTGCCCGGAACGCTGTTTTCAGCCTTTGACCTTTTGATACCTAGGTCTCTCCTACCATTCTAGCTTCTATTTTATCGAGTGCTGTCCTTATGTACGCATTCGTAATAAGCGATGGAAATTCGAGCCTTTTGCCTTCAGGCAGAGCCTCATTGAGAGCCTTTAGCATAGTAATTCGTTTTGTAGTATCCTTCTCTGCCCTAATGGCCGAAATGCGGTCGCGTATTGATGCCAATCAATCATTCGTTTGCTAGGCTCTTGGATAAAAACATGGAGGCTTCAGTTGGCAGTATTTTGCATACACGACTCCTCTCAGACTGTGCAAGACAGGTGGTGGCACCCGACGATGGTATGGTTCCTCAAATCAAATAATATATACTTGCCATGACTTGAATTCCAAATTCAAGTCACTATGATACATATATGTACAACAATCCCCATACGTCGTGTCAAAACGCCAACTATGAATGCAGAAGGATATACTGCTTGGTGAGCGCCTTGCAATTTTCTCATACTTGACCCAAAAACGCTTGTGGGGATGGGACATAACAACAATTTCAGGAAAAATGTCTACCCGCAGGCCAGCTGGGCTCTATCGTGATTGCATCATCTTTCAATCAATCCCGACGGCATTATCCACTTTCACGACAAGAGCGCGGCTCGATGCATTATTAATCGACAATGATCTTGCACAAAATTAGCTCCTTCTTTTCTAGAAAAGAAATAACCTCTCCTTCAAAACACATCGTACACAAGACCTGCCTATTGAATTCCGACAAAGGCCACACGCTAGCCGAATCACATTTGCTGCATTTTTCTCCATTATTTTCTACACTCTCCGATCTCAACTCTTATTGAGGCAAATGCATTTGATTTATTTTGGTCTGTGTAACTTTGTAAACGCGCTAGATTGTTCTGTTTTCCGGCTATAGAGTTTTAACCTACAATTCCCTTTGTCGAATTGGGACTTGGTTGCGAGAACCTCATGATGGGGGAGACGATAATTACTCAGATTCATTTCTGCACGCTGTAGGTTTTACCATCGTCGTGTTATGATCGACTGACTCTCTCTCTTATATCCAATAGTGGCGTCAAGAAATATACAAACATGTATCTTTCCGAGAGTCCTGCGATCCAGAAGAATAATCAGATTTTGGCATAACTGGCTGCAAACATGCATATGCATAACAACGTATTTTTCTTGTGTCTGATAGGCACGAGCGCTTACAGAATCTGAAAGCGCTCGTGCCCATGAACTCATAAGGAAAAAGGGCGAACAGAATACTTGGTGAAAATATTGCGTCATTTAGGCGCTTCC
The DNA here is from genome assembly GCA_035279085.1 of Nitrososphaera sp. Classification (GTDB taxonomy): domain Archaea; phylum Thermoproteota; class Nitrososphaeria; order Nitrososphaerales; family Nitrososphaeraceae; genus Nitrososphaera. The sequence goes on along the minus strand of DATEIL010000230.1, from coordinate 18,236 downwards.
TGTACTTTATGGCAGCAGTATATGTGTGAAATGACTATGTGAAAGTGGGAAATCCAACATGGTAAGGACAGAGCGGCAAGAATTTTCACAGATCAAGGCTTTTGTTCTACCAGTTACCGCTGCAGTGGAGGATTTAGAGACCGTCCTGTCTCTCTCTTTATCTTTGTTTTCTAGGTGGAGGACCGAGGAGGAGAACAACCGGGAAATGGACAACAACCCTGTAGGCCCTCCTCGGCCCAGTCATGAGGCAACGTAGTATCTAGAGGTTGTTTTGATAGATTTTCCTAAAGAGCATTGTGGCGCAGTTGATATGTCGTCGCAACGCTTCGACAAGCAGCTATTTTTCCTCTAGCATCCATCTGATGCAGAGAATCCCGCCAGCGCCATGCATGTATGCATGTATTTATGTGCGTGGCGGGGCCGCTTTTGCGATGTGGGACATTGTTGTAGTACCAGAAGTATGGACATGCGCTTCAAGCCTGTGACTTTGCTGCTGGGCCTATTTTTTTGCGCGCTTATCCTATCGGAATATCCGTGGCCGCGTGCATGCTTGTACCTAGTTCAGCTGACCCGGATCAAATTCGACAATCGTGTTTTCGGTTAGATTGTATTTCTGGGCAAAGCCGGAGACGGTCTCTAGCACATACTGCGCACTTCCGTCCGGCTTGTAAAGCGGACAGGCATCGTCAGTGCAGGGCTCGAGGCTATGCTCGACATGGATGACGTATCTATCAGTGTCGAGCCATATGATGTCTATTGGAAACTTCATATCCTTCATCCAGAACTGGTAGTCGCTTGCCTTGGGGAACACAAAGAGCATCGACTCGTTTTCCGCTAGAGTATCTTTTACTGCAAGTCCTTTGGATCTCTGCTGCGAAGTCATTGCAACGTCAGCGATGAGCGGCACGTCGTTTACCGTCACGTTGATCTTTTTGTATCCGCTGGTGGGCGAGCTGACGACAGTATTGGTGTCAGGAGGAAGTGCTGTCTGCGTAGTGTTGCCTGACAGAGGATTATTGTTGCCTTCTGCCTCAGTCCTCGAAACTGGAAAGTATGACATGAAGATAAGGGCAAATATCCCTACCGCGGCGGCCGCGGCGATTGCAGCAATGGTAACTGCTCGCAAGTCTACTGACCTAAGTAATCTTTTCTCTATTTAATTCATGTCGAAAGAGGTTTAGACAGTCGAAGGTGGACCAGTTGCAGGCCCTTTCCTCCCTGCTGCAAGATGCGGGCGTCATTGCCTGACCTGGTAAAGTATGACGCCAGCACAAGCGCCCATGGTAGAGCATGCTTGCTCTCAACTTTTGATTGGAGGCTCAGGATATTGTTTGCCTTGTCGTGCTTTAGGCCGCCGAGGCAGCTTATCCTGAGTGCGGAATCTACAAGGTTCATGACTTCTGGCGCAGTCATGGATCCAAGCTTCATGCCGTACTTTTCGTCGATAAGGTCGACAAGTCCTGCGGGCATTTCTGCGCTGCCGGCAGAGAGTGCGTATTCCAGCATCCTTGAGGACAGGCCGTTTTCCAACGCCCTCGCCAACTCGACAGCCCTTGCGGCAACTGCCGGGTCGGACTCACCCATATGCTTTAGTTCAGTCGCCCGCGACCACTCGCTTTCAAAGCTCTTGGACTGGAATGCCCCAAAAGAGTCCTGAGCAGAAAAGAGGGCTGCCTTGCCGTTACTGCTGTCAATCGAAACCATGTGAGTAGAATCAATAACCATGAGGTTTGCCAGCGCAACTCCGCTTCCAGAAAGTCTCATGTCTGCCGCCTCTGGGATGGAAAACATCCCCTCGTTTCCGATGCACTGCGCACCTACGACCAGGCGTATCTTGCAGCCGTTGGTCAGCGCCTTTATCAATGAGGACTTGCACTGGGTGAGCAGCCTGAGTCCCCACTCGTCAAGGGTTGCCAGAAGAGACGACCTCGAATGCGCAATTAGGGTCTGGATCTTTTCAAGTGCCGAGTTTGCATCGAGTATAAAGTAGCGCCTCTCCTCCGAGCCTTTTGGCCTCTGCCCCTCATCGTTGAGCCTCTGCAGGTGCTCAACCATTTTTTTCATGTTCTTTACCCTGCGCTCATGCAACCCAACAAGCTCTGCAAATGCCTCCTCCGGTGGGATTGCGCTACAAATGAGGGGCTTTTGCTTGGATGAGACTACTGCAAGGCGCTTTTTCTCCAGCTTTTTTAGCGTCTGGTATATCTTGGTACGGGGGAGGTTTGAATAGTAGGCGATTTCACTTGCTGCAAGCGAGCCTTTCCCTATCATTGTTAGGTAGGCGCGGGCTTCATACTTTGAAAGCCCGAATTCTTCAAGGCTACCTGGAAGGTCGCCATCGTCACGGCTATTTCTTTTGGCTGGCACAGCAACTGAAAATCAAAACGAAAGGTAAAACGGTGGGTCAAATACATTGCGTCAAAGTTCAAAAAAATGTCAAGCTGTTACCGCCACCCATTGTTACCGCAGTTACAGTGAATTCCGGCACATGGAAGGTATTATCCGGTTCCACCAAAAAGCTGAACATGAATTCAAGATGGGTAAAATCCGAGTCAATACTCAGCGACGGTGATAAAGTTTCAACTCCAAAGCCGGGCGGGCCACTAAAGCCACGGATTGATGCTGTGGAGAAAAGAATACAGATCCAAGTCTCACGCCTTGACGAGCTACACAGGGCAATGAAGTCAAAGGACGATGAAATTTTCCACAGGCTCGTGTCGTCGATAAAGGAAAACAATGCGCCCTATTCTACAATCCTCTCGGCTGACCTTGACAGGGCCAGGCAGCTCAGCAGGGCCATATTTCTCGCAAAAGTCACGCTCGAAAAAATCGAGGCCCGGCTGTCGTCTGCGGCCGACTTTGGCGACCTCGTCATAGTGCTCAGCCCCGCAATGGCCGTGGTAAAGAACCTCCGCTCCTCACTGACTCCCCTTGTGCCGGAGATGGAACAGGAGCTGGGACTTATCTCAGAGCTACTGAGTGGGATACTTGTCGATGCCGGACAGGTGGGCGGCTACACTATAAACTTTGAAACTGCAAATGAAGAGGCCGTACGCCTCATAGACGAAGCGTCCGCTACTGCGGACCAGAAAATGAGGGAAGAGTTCCCCGGGATCCCCGACCTTCCTGCCATGCCGACTGCCTGAGCTGAAAAAAGTCAATCCCTCGCTCCCCCTCTCACACTTATTCTGATGCCTCTCCTTTTTTTGCCATTCCAACGCCGGCCTTGGCTGGGCCGGCTGGGAGCCAGCTCATAAACTAAACAACATCTTTTGACCCTGCCATTTTTCGCTATTATTCATTCACCCCCTTGGTGTCAGCTCTTGTTGCTCAAAAAGGGGGGTACTGTAAGGGACCGAGCGAATGCTGCGCTTGCTAACCTTCAGCGCAAAGCATATGCCATGAGCATCCTGCGCTCCAGAATTGAATCAAGAGTCGGCGTGGTGCTCGGAACAGGCGGAAACGCCGAAAGCGCCCAAGAGCTTAACCGGCTTTTGGAGCTTGTAAAAAATGGGGAATTGATATTAAAGGAGATGTCTGACAAGGTAGAGTCTGCGCGCTTTTTGGAGGAGTTTGTCCAGATAATCAACGGTGCCGCAGAATCCGTCAGCGAAATAAGGGAGGACGTGGAAGAGCTGGTGCCAATAGCAGAAGCCGCCCTGACTGAAATGCACGACGCCATAACGCATGTTTCGACCGTGCTCTCTGAGCCGAGGGAAGAGGAAGTGGACCCGACGATATTTGCCCAGATTTCTGCAGAGCTGGCGGCGATTTCTTTACCTTCTGCACCGCAAAAGACTACTACTGCAGTTCCTGCCGTGCCAACAGGTGATGATGGAGGTTCGCGGCCACAATCTGCTCTGCCGCAGGAGGAAGAAGAAGGAGGAGGAGGGAAAGAAAAAGAGGAACTCGCCGACCAGGGGCTTGAAGAAGAGGTTGCAATTTGATTGGTGCAAATAATTTGGTTTGCTAGGCAACATAGATTTACACACAGGTAATTCAAACCTAGAGCGAAACTCTTGCTTGAACTGTAGTTATGAGTCTGGCACCACAGGAACTAGAAAATAGCGCTAGCAAGTATGCCGCCGAGGCAATCAAACAGGATTCTCAGGGATCGCGGGGGATGGCAATCCAGTCATACCAGCGGGCCATCGAGGCACTGGTCAAGCTTGTGCAGATATATCCGGATTACAAGCTAAACAAAGTCTACATGGAGAGGGCAAGCGCCTACCAGAATAGGATAAAGGCGCTCCAGATGTCACATGGCCTCGAGGAGGAGAGGGGCAGCGCGCAGCTGGACATTAACTCTGGTGGCAGGCAAGAACCTTCAAACGGTCACGGCAAGCCATCATCATCTTCTTCGTCATCATCAGGTGCTGGAAGCAAGTCTGCAGGCAACGTCGAGACCCTGAAGGCCGACTTTGATGACCTTGTGATAAAGGAGAAGCCCAATGTGAGCTGGGACGAGGTAATCGGGCTTGAAGACGCCAAGCGGGCTATAAGGGAATCCATAGTCTACCCGATGAAAAGGGCTGACCTGTTTCCACTTGGGTGGCCGCGGGGAATCCTTCTGTACGGCCCGCCGGGATGCGGCAAGACCCTTCTTGCAGCGGCTGCGGCAGCTGAAATCGACGGCTACTTTGTTAACGTAGACGCTGCCTCGATGATGAGCAAGTGGCTCGGCGAGGCAGAGAAGAACATTTCAAAACTCTTCAAGATGGCCCGGACGCTCAACGAAACCGAGGGCGTGCCTGTCCTGGTATTTGTCGATGAAATTGATTCTCTCTTGGGCACCCGCAACAGCGAGGTGGGGGGAGAAGTCAGGGTAAAGAACCAGTTCCTCACGGAAATGGACGGGATAAATGGAAAATCTAAAGAGTCGCAGCTGTACATCATTGGCGCGACCAACAAGCCCTGGAGCCTTGAGGCTGGATTTCTAAGGCGGTTCCAAAAGCGGATCTATGTGACCCTGCCAGACATTGCCTCGCGCACAAACCTGTTTGGCCAGTATACGCGTCCACTAAACGTTGAAGGGTCGCTCAAAGTCGATGAACTTGCAAGGGTATCCGAAGGCTACAGCGCCAGCGACATAAAGGACATCTGCCAGTCGGTCCAGCTCAGGGTCGTCAACGAGCTGTTCGAAAGCGGAAAGGCCATGGATTCCGGTGCCAACCCTCGACCGATTGTGGGCGTGGACTTTAAAGAGATACTAAAGATACGCAAGCCCAGTGTCAGCGTCGACATGATACGGGCTTATATGAGGTGGAGCGACCAGTTTAAGGCACTGTAAAAGAACAAGTAAAGAGAGAGAGCGCTCGCTCTTTTTTCTACCTTCTATTACTTCTTGTATTCTTGCATCGCTTCGCTTATCTTTTTTCTCGCGCTCTCTTTGTTTTCCCAGCCCTTGACCTTGACGTACTTGCCCTTTTCAAGCTCTTTGTAATGCTCGAAAAAGTGCTTTATCTGGTCCTGCATGTATTGCGGGACAGAGTCAATGTCCTTTACTTCGGAAAAAGTAGGGTCTACCTTGGCGACCGGGACGGCCACTACCTTGGCATCTTCCCCCTCCTCATCTGCAGTGATAAGGACTCCGACTGGGCTGGCCCTTATGACCGCGCCGGGGACGACCGGGTCGTTGCCCAGCACGAGCACGTCGACAGGGTCACCGTCCTTCTCCTTCGTCTGGGGTACAAAGCCGTAATTGCACGGATAAAACATTGCGGTGAAGAGCTTGCGGTCAACGAAAATTGCGCCCGTCTCGTCGTCAATTTCATATTTTATGTTGCTTCCCTTGGGGATCTCTATTACGACGTTAATCTCGTCCGGCGGGTTCTTGCCGGCCTTCAGGCTGTCTACAAGTGTCAATTCTTTTCGGATTTATCGCCCTGTCTTTAAAATATAATTCTATTCATCATGCCCGAGATTACCAAAAACATAAACGCAGGAATTACCATCGAGTTCCGCATAGATACCACTATGGAATTTGCCACAAAGTTCGACGCCAAGGCAATCGAAAATGAAGTCCGCGGGTACATCGATAACCTTGACCTGAAGGCACATCTGGAAAATGAATTCGCCGAAAGAAAAGCAGATCTTATGGGCTACATAGAAGGCCCGCCGACCATGAACGGCGAACCCCACGCGGGGCACCTGCGCGGCAGGATCATCAAAGACCTGTGGTATCGCTTCCATACGCTCCGGAAAAGCAAGGTCATTTTTCGCGCAGGCTGGGACACCCAGGGGCTCCCTGTAGAGCTCGCCGCTGAAAAGGCACTTGGGCTGACCGGCAGCAAGGCAGAGAACGTGAGCAGGGTGGGCATCGAAAAGATAGTGGAGACCTGCAAGAAACTTATCATGGCCAACAACGAAAAATGGGTGGCCGGCGACAGGCTGCTCGGCATGTCATTTAACTATGAAAGGGCTTACTGGACCTACCGCGACGAGTACATAGAAAGGGAATGGCAATACCTGAGGAAGGCCTGGGAAGCCGGCGTGCTCCGAGAATGGTTCCGGGTCGTTGCGTACTGCCCTTCGTGCCAGACATCGCTCAGCAACGCTGAGGTAAACCAGGGCTACGAGACCGTCGAAGATCCTTCGTTTTACTACAAGGTAAAGCTGACAGACGAAGACGTTTTCCTCATAGTCTGGACTACGATGCCGTTTACCATTGTTACCGACGAAATGGTCGGCACGAATCCTGAAGCCGAGTACAGCTATGTGAGGATAAACCAGACAGGCGAGCTCTGGGTGGTTGGCTCTGACCGGATGGAGGCCTTGATGAAGGAACTCCACATCGATGACTATGCCGTCGAAAAGAAGGTAACGGGCGCGGAACTCGACGGCAGGCATTACGTTCATCCGCTCCTTGACATGATACCCGGACTGGCCGAGCTTGCCTCAACCGGCTCTGTCCACTTTGTCGTCGCGGAGGATTTTGTCGACATTGCCACAGGCAGCGGCCTTGTCCATCTCTCGCCGGCAAATGGCGAGGAGGACTTTGAGATAGCCTCCAGGCGCGGAGTACCCATTTTTGTGCCAATTGACGACAGGGTTGTGTTTACCGACAAGGCCGGCGCTTTCAGCGGCCTCTTTGTCCGCGATGCCGACTCTAAGGTTGTGGAGGCAATGAAGCATGCAGGAGCATCAGTCAAGCTCGGCAAGTTAAAGCACCAGTATCCTACCTGCTGGCGGTCACACCACAAGGTAGTCTGGCTGGCAAGGAGGGAATACTTTTACATAATCGACAAGCTGGGAGACCTCCCACTTGAAGCGGCGCAAAAGGCAGAATATTTCTTTGAGCAGCCAAAGAACCGGTTCGTCGAGATAATCAAGGAGCGTCACCCATGGTGCATATCAAGAGAAAGAGTTTGGGGCACCCCGCTTCCCATATGGTCGTGCTCCAAATGCGGCCACAAAGAACCGCTCTTTTCCAGGAATGAAATCGTGAAAAAGGCAGCCGAGCTACCCGACGGGCCGGACTTTGAACTCCACAGGCCGTGGGTAGACCGGCTAAAGATAAATTGCGAAAAATGCGGAGCAACAATGCAGCGCGAGCCCTTTGTGCTCGACACATGGCATAACAGCGGGGCGGCGCCTTATGCGTCGTTGACAGACAGGGAATACCAGGAACTTGTACCTGCGGCATTTCTTACGGAGGGCATAGACCAGACCCGGGGCTGGGCCTACACGCTTTTGATGGAAAGCGTGATAATGAACCAGGCCGGCGTGGCGCCCTTCAACTCCTTCCTGTTCCAAGGCCACGTGCTTGACGAAAAGGGCAACAAGATGAGCAAGAGTCTCGGCAACGTGCTTGACGCCCGGACGCTTTTGAGTGAAAATCCCGTCGACCTCATCAGGCTCTACTTTATGTGGAAGTCGTCTCCAATAGAATCGCTCAATTTCAGCCTTGACGAGATGAAGACAAGGCCGTACCAGATCCTGAGCACCCTGCATAACCTGCACGTCTATTTCAAGCAGAATAGCGAATTTGACGGGTTCGACCCGTCTGTGCACACTGTGGATTGGGCCTCGGAGCAAAAGAGCGACACACTGGGATTGCCGGACAGGTGGCTCCTGTCAAAACTGCAGGGGCTGGTGCAAGCCGTGACGGAATCGTTTGACAGGTGCCGTTTCCACGAGGGCGCCAAGGCAATTGATGAATTCATTATCAACCACCTCAGCCAGACATATGTGCCACTTACGCGAAACACCATATGGGACGACAGCAAGGAGAACTTGGAAAAAAGGCTTGCAGTATACGCAGTCCTGCACCAAACGCTGAGTCAGATCGACATCATGCTCCACCCACTATCGCCTTTCATAACTGACTACCTCTACCTCACCTGCTTTGGCGACAAGAATGAGAGCAGCAAGATGAATAAGAAGAAAAAGAGCGTGATTCTTGAAACATGGCCGGTCCCTCAGGATGGGCTCCGAAACAGCCGGCTCGAAGAGGCCTTTGATACCATGAAAGAAATCGTGTCTCTTGCTAACGCGGCAAGGAACCTGGCAGGGCTCAAGCGCAGATGGCCGGTTCGTGAAGCATTTGTATGCCTGCCCCAAACAGAACTGCTGGATCTGCCGGGGATTTCCGAGGCCTTGGAGGGACAGCTCAATACGGAGCACTATGCCGTGGTAAAGATAGCAACCACAGGGTCGCAGCTGGAGAAAGTCAGCAGCCTTTTGGCAAACAAGATGCCAATTGAGGTGAACGCTTCGCTGGTGAGGAGAAACGTTGCTCCCCGAGTAAAGGCCGATATCGGCAAAGTCGCCGAGGCATTTGAAGCCGTGGACAAATTCGCACTGATAGACGCCCTAAAGTCTGGAGGCAACTACCGCTTGGGATATGGCGACAATGTGACAGGAGCAGCTGTTGACATATCGCCTACGGATGTAGAGGTCTCATACAAGCCGTCACAGGGGTATTCTTCAACAGAGAGGGGAGACACTGTTGTTTTCATCTCGACTGTACGCGACAAAGATCTTACACACAGAGGCCTCCTCAGAGACCTTGCCCGCCACCTCCAGCAGCTGCGCAAGGAACGGCAGTACAACCCGACTGATATTTTGCAAACTGCCTTCATTGCAGGACTAGACGACGAAGAGCTGGCCGCACTTGCCACAATGAAGGACAGGCTCACTTACCTGGTGCGAGTAAAAGATGTGTCACTCTCAAAAGACCGACTTGCTGACGTGAACTACAAGACAATAGAAATAGACGGCAGGGAATTTTACATTTCTATAGAGTAACAAGAAAAACTGCGGGCGAGGCGCGGACTGTGACGAGCTAATGCCTTGCAAACGATAGAGAGGAGGCGAGCCTGCCAGTTCTTTTCACTATTGATAATTATAATTATTATTGGTTGGTTTCATACGGCTCTTTTTCGCCTTCTTTGGTTTCATCCTTTATCTTGTAGCTTACATCGTGAGGATCCATTTTTCTTTCAAATTCACGGGTACTCTTGCTAGTCTTTATTGCACTATCAACATCGTCTTCGGCCTTTTCTTCAACCTCTTCTGGATTGTATGCCATATACTCCTGCTGGGAATACAAACTATAAAGACACGACAGCCATGGCAGCAGCAATAACAACGACAACTGCTACTGCTACTTCCACTACCATTTGTCAAACCGACTTTGATACACAGAGTTTCACTAATTAGTATGAATTTTTGCTGCCATAATATAATATGGCTCCATTTCACTTTCCCGCTATAGGGGAGTAGGAACGCAACAATCTGCAACCTACTGTCAAGTGAGGAATATTTCGCTTGGAGTCAACAAGTTTTGCCATACTATGATAAATAGGCAGATCATGTGGATACTCTGCAATTGACCAATGAACAGGTAACCATCGACAGCTGGGTCCGTGGGAGGCTGAAGGATAGGTTGCGCAAGGCCTCGATAATGGCCAGCAGGTCAGGCAGGCCTGTAGTGCTTTACAGGCACACGATAGAGGAGATCGACCAGTCCGCCGAGGAGGAGATTGCCACGGTCAATGAGCAGTACGTAGTCGTACAGGTCATAACGCACGGCGGATTTATCCCGCCAAATTTCCAGCAGCAGTTTGTATTCACTTTCGAGCAATTCCCAGAATGGATAATGAAGCGAAGCAACGAGCTTTTGAGTCTCTGCCTTGAAAGCCTGGATCAGGAAATAGTTGACTAGGAGTAGCGGGAGAAAGCGCGCACTCTAAATATCTCTGCTTTTTCACTAGATATGAAAATGGCCAAATTTGATGGCATCAAAGGACAGGAACTGCTCGATGTGGAGGAAACCAAGAACGAAATCACGCTGATATTCAAGGACAACAGGTTTCTCTTTGTAAAGCTAGAGAACGGTCAGCTGGTAATCGATTCGGTTCCAGAATAACAGGCACGCGTATGGATTCAGCCATACGCTCTCTCACATGCATACACTCTCTGCTTGTTGCAGATTCAAAAACATCCGCGGAATAAGCTGTACCTAGAGGCCTCGCCATATACAGACACACAAAATAAAGAAAAAAAGAAACAAATTCTACGGGCTATCTTGCCCCTCTGATTTTTCCTTGCTCTTAAGGAATTTCTCGTACATTGATACAGCGGTTTCCTGGACAACTGACTGCACTGACCCCGGCCTGATTCGCCTGAGCTTTTCAATGGCCTGCTGGGCAGTCAAGTTCTCGTTCTTGACAAGGTATGCTGCAAGCACCGTGCCGGTTCTTCCCTTTCCGGCTGCACAGTGAACCATGACGGGCCGGCCAGCCGCGATCTGCTCCTCGATGTATGCTACGCTGGCATCCAGCTCCTCGATCGTGGGCGCTCCAAAGTCCTCCACCTTCACGTGCTTGTATGAAACGTCGCTTCCGCTGAACCAGTCAGAAGGCAACGGGACTTCACGCACAGTGACAATAGACCTGATGCCCCGCTCGACGAGCCATTCAAACTCATCCTCTGTGAATGGGAGTCCGCATCCGGCCAGCTTGCCTTCTATTACCCAGCTAAAGTTGGTCGGACGCTCCGCAATCCTGCCATGGAACCACCTGTAGGCATCGCCTATTTTCGTCAACGGATATACAAACTTGATTTTTGCATCTGTGATTTATTAACGATACTGCTAGTACTACTGCTACTGTCATTGTTACTACTGCCGCATAAAACATATGCACACTGGTTAAGCCGTGCACAAGCGAAAAGCGCTACAAGGGTCAGAGCAAATTTTCATGACACTACCGGAAAAGTGAAAGCGATTCCGGCTACTGCCTCTAACTCCTCATCATTCCCTTGGACAAACTCTTTTTTCTTATATCTGTCTAATCGGATCTGTTGCACTGAGGATTTGTTCTTTTCCTGCAGCTTGCCTGATTATGCCGCCAGCTTCCATTCATAAAATATTCAAGATGATTTACACTATCGCGGTCAGTGACCGTCCTTTCCTGCCCGTTCTTCGGCGCGCCTGAAGGCCGCGGCCCGATCGACTCTCGCGCATATGGCATTTCTATGCTGAACTCCTGTAGCTGTGGTCGTCATTTGAAAGTGATGAAGCGCACTGCGAGCAGTATCTTTCTACCAGCGCCACACCGTTGCCCACGTCAAACAAAACATCCTTTGTCGCCGGCTGGCTGCAAGTCCTGCAGGATTTAGGGCTCGATGACTGGCGGTCATACTCTCTCACCGAGGAAAAAGTCCTTTTCATTACTATCTGGCAGTGACCAAGCTATAAGAATGTGTGGTTCATCTGCATCCTGCCTGCGGCCACCGGCAGGTTCCAGATGGAGTGTGCGGCAACTATAGGTAGGCTTTTAATGCGGTTGTGCCAAATACATTCGGTTTTTAAAATAGGCAAGAGAAAAGTCCTCAACGAGTCGGCCCTGAAGGAAATGGTAATGCCCGGACAGGGTCAGCTATTTGGCCGAGTCATCAAGCTGGTAGGCGGCGACAACATCATTGTCAAATGCACGGATGGCAAAGTACGCACTTGCAGGATTCGTGGCAAGATAAAGAGAAGGATGTGGATAAGGGACAATGACTTGGTGCTCATTGCTCCTTGGGACTTTCAATCTGACAAGGCGGATATCATTTGGCGATATATCTCTGCACATGCAGAGAAAATCAAGCAGGACGGACACCTTCAAGGCTTAGAAGGAGAATAGGGTGCCAACTGCCATTAACTCTTCCTCCTCTTTCTCCATTTCATGTGCTGTCACACTCAAAGAGATTGAATACATGGTGTGAAGCGGAGCAATAAGGAGAGAAAGATAGAGCATTTTGATTCTGTAATTTCGATACCGACATCTTCATACTATAGTAACAAGCCGAGGATCGCCCGGTGTAGAATTTGCGACAAGGTGGCGCACTATAGGGTTGTCCGCAACATGAGCACCGTGACCAAGTTGGAATATTATTGCAAGTCGTGCGTTAACAAAGTAGACGACTGAGGAAGCAAGAGAGAGGGAGCGTGAGAGCGACGGTCGTGTACATGTGTACGTATACCCACGAACTTGCAGGCAGGGAAACAAACTAATGCCGCCTGTCGATATATACTAATAGCAGAGCACGTACTGACAAGTGCATTGGAAATCTGCCCCAACTGTCATTTAACCATCCATCCAAACTTTAGCGGACACCACAAATGCGGATATGCAAACTGCCCTGTATGCAAGGATCCGATTTCAAATTCTGAATACTGGAGTCACATCAGGTCCCATCCCGGACATGAAAACGCCGCTCCACCTCCTAGGAAACCTCGGGAGGGCCAGAACAACAACAGTAGCAGGGAGTCTTCTTCAGGCCGGTTCCGAGGTTCGCGCTAGTCATCGGTGCCTCTGCAGCCCAACAGTTTCTTCTACTTTTTGGGGAACTTGGCCTCCTCCTCTAGCATGAACTTTTCCGCATTGTGCGGATCTATCTTGCGGAGCAGATAATCGATTTTTTCTTCCAGCCGGTCCTCACCCTCCTTTGACTGAGGTGAGCCGACGTACCACAGGAACGAAAGTCCGGCCACCTGCCATATTAACTGCAGAAATTCAGACTGCCAATTCTCCATCGTATCTCTGAAAGTCTGGTTAAAGTAGTCGCCTGTTTGTATTGGCGCATTGTGCACTTTCTGGTCGTCAACGTAGGAAAACCAGGCAAACGTCCAGTGCGCCGACAAGCTAGCTACAAAAAGTATCAGTGTGACCCAGAGGTAGCCCTTCTTACTTTTCATAGGGTGGTGGATGGAATGGCGCTTGTCAAGCTTTTCCGGTGATGTCATGAACGCGATTTGAGCTACCTTTGTTAAAGGTGTTTGATAGAAATGTTATACGAGCGTTGAAAAGTAACATAGTAGCTATTCTGAATCTAATTCAATAGCTAATGCCTTGATTCCTTTGCAGGACAGCATGATAGAATGGTCTTGAAGAGCCACAAGACTTTCCCGGCGTCAACAGTACACACTGCCATTATGATTGGCCCATTTCGACGAAATTACATCCAATCGGCATGGTCTATATTCCAATTTATAAGCAATCTGGGAACCATGTGGAGACATTCCTGCCCTCTAGATATGATGCATTTCTGTTCATTGACCGGAGAAACGCACTGCATCCACTTCACATGCCCGTGTCCGGAGATAAAGGACTTCCGGAAACATTTCGGACGGGACTTTCGGTTGTTTTGCACTCGCGATGCCTTGAAAGACATTTTAGTGATGTAGCCAACAATTATGCTATCATCGGCTCATGAAAATTATTGGTGCCAAGGTGTACGCCTCTGACGGAGAGGACGTGGGTGAGATTACCGGAGTAAGCGACGAATACTTTACCATCACAAAGAAGGGACTTATCATGGACGAGGAATACCGTGTCCCAGTCAATGCGATACTGAATATAGAGTCTGAGAATGATAGCGACATTCCCGCAGTTATGCTGAGTCTAAATGAAGAGCAACTCAAGCATGGCTCTGAATTTACCACGGAGCGGCCCAATTCGGGGATTGTGAGCGGCAAGGTTGGATCGGAACTCCGGATTCCCTCTGTAAAGCCGAATATTCGCTATGAAGCAATGCCACCTCCCAAGGAAGAACGTGCCCAGGCCCCAAGAACTGGAGCTTCAAATCAAGACGAATACATTTGCGACATGTGTGCAGCAAAATTTGAAGGGGCAGATGAATTGGAGGAACACCGCAGAAGTGTACACAAAGGGCCTGTAGGAGTTTGAACGATAAATTCTGCAAATCATGAACATACAATTTTTTCCAGATCGTCTCATGGCCTACAGTGCCGACACGAGCATTATGTGGCAGCAGAACAGCAGTAGTAGTAACAGACATCTGATCGGGTCGACACGCTTCTTGGGACGGGTAACCTAGATTTGTGATAGTTTTATCTATCATCTTGCAGCCGCGATGAACATGGCAAAACTGACTGTTCACCGTAAGGGATATGCCAGAAGGGCATACACTGCGAACAGGGGCGGCAAAAAGGTAAAAGTATCGGCGGCGCGAGTAAAGCCGTCAACGTTTAGCATCCTCGACCGAGGAAAACCCGGGCGTGGTCCGAAAGTCGTTCCGCCCCTGGAGAGGGGCGCACTAGGCGGATCTGGATTCTTTGATCTATCGATACCGGAGCAGAAGAAAATAGTCTTCAACCGTGCGAAAAAGATGGGCGAAAGAAAGGTAGTGGGGGAACTTCGTGCATTGCAGGTTTTTTTCAAGTCAAGCCAACCAAAAAACTCGAGGAGGGCCTTGGAGCTGAGCAAACAAGTCGCCGGTAGCTTCAGGGGCAGACAGCGCGTTGAGCATCCCCGAGGTCTCAGCCGAAAACATTAGAGGGTCACGGCGTATCATGCTACTTCACCATACTCGCATACTGTTGAAAATCATGATGTGACGCTTACCATGGGCTGCAGTTGAATGACAGAATAAAAACCGGAGTCAATTGGCTGCTGCTTCTACTACTAAATACTAGCGTTTGCTCAAAAAACGCCTGGAAACATCTGTTCGTTTGCATAAAGTGATGGCGGCAGGCAGCTACTAATGCCGGAAGCGCCTTTGCACAAAATTCTATTCGACAGCGCTTTCCCCGAGGCCTACGGCGTATCCATGCTTCCGCATTATGGCCTTTACTTCCCAGTCGGTCACTTGGGGAAAATCCTGATAATATTCTCCCACGGCATCAAACGAGCCGGGAACCTCCAAGACTAGTATCACATCCGCAATATCTTGGAGCATCTCAATAGCGTCCTTTGGTCCCACTGGAACGGCGATGATAAGCTGTCGGCACGCCTGCGCCCTGATCCATTGAGCCGCAGCCATAACCGTCGACCCTGTTGCTACGCCGTCGTCTACCAAGATAACGATTTTTCCCTCAATATCATTTTCATAATCCATTCTGCCCCTATAAGAGATCAGTCTGCGCGCTATTTCCCTTGTCTGTCGGTTCACCTCTGCATCGATATATTCCTGGGATACTTGCAATGCCTCCACATTGCCAGCATCCAGAAAACAGGTGCCGTCGGGCATGACTGCGCCAATGGCCAACTCTGGATTCAAGGGCGCCCTGATTTTTCTAGAGACTACAAGATCCAGCTTGGCTCCAAGGGCCGTCCCAATTATTTCTCCAATAATCACCCCTCGGCGAGGAATGGCGAGAACAATTAGGGGGTTATGGCCACTGTCAATGTCCTCCTGTGTGTAAATGGCACCCTTTAACCAGGACAGCCTGTTCGCTAGGCGCTCCGCTGCGTCACATCTATCTGCAAACAATGCGATCACCAGTCCCAGCCGAACTTGCCGGCTTTGATCCCATTGGTCAGTTCGTCCCGTAGTATCCCAAGATCATTCTGCTCATCTTCACAGATCATGTTCAACAAACGAGCTAGCTCGGGCTTGCCACTTTTTTCCGCATCGCACACACAACATATATGCATGATTTCGGGGGCCGAATTTCCATGGATCTTTATGGAAAATGGAAAAATTTTTGGATCACGCAGAAACACTGGCCTTCTTTTGATGGTCGATCTTTACATGTTCGCTCAGGTCCAGCTGACTCGGAAACAGTTGATCACATGTAGTACAGCGGAACTCCGGTCTAGACCTCTCTGTAGGACTGGTGACCCTCACGTTATCATTGTCCTCTTTGCGCCTTCCTCCTGTTTGGCTTGACTCCTCGTTGTCCATTGCCTGCAATTGGATCCTATTACTTTAAACAATTTCAGATGACATACAAGCATGTCCAGAATAGATAGAGAGAATTATTTCATAGATCAACCTAATTTTCAACAAGAAAAACTGAGCACTACTTTAGGAACTCTGCAAGCCTCCCACTGGGAGGGCGCTCATACAATACTATGGCTATTCGCTGCATACGTTCATGCATGCATGAACGTGCATCATCTCGCCACGACTTCAAAACCCTGCCGTTAACCCACACCCAAATACTCTGACCTTCAATAATGCATATGAGTTGTATAGAGCTCTTTGGCCGAAAGCCGCGTATGTGCCCAGTCCAGTAAACTATCACCTTCTAGGCAGAGGCTATTCTGGCCGTTTCATGAGGTCTGAGCCGATCCCAGAATGCCCCAAATATCAGGCCAAGCAATCCCCAGAATACGCACATGGTGAGAACGCTTGCGACCCTAAAATTCGTGACCAGATCCATAGGTGCGGTTATCGCGTCAGGGTTTGGCGGAAAAGCCAAGAATGCAGAAATCATAACGGCGACATAGATTGCGGGGGCCAGTGCCTTCTTTACTCCGCTTGCTCCCATCTTTCTGTATACTACTGCTACTCCTAGGGCCGTAAAACCTGAGATAGCCAAAAACCCGACGTAGAGGCTCTGGCGATAGTCAATCGTGGCAGGGTCTCCAACTCCCGGCGGATTTGCTGGGTACTTTAGGGCAGGTACTATGAATAGTACAAATCCAACAATGCCTGCCAAAATGAGCGCTTTTCTCTTGTTGCTAGTGGCGGGGATCGAAGGCCTGCTGTAAGCGAAAACCACTCCAAAGAGCGCGCCCAGCGACATTCCTAGGACTACGCCTGCCGCAATACCGCCAGTTTTCTGCCATAACCTGTACGCCGAGTAATCGTTGGGATCAAAAAGTTCGCCGGACGAAATTTCATTCTGGTTTTCTATCGCGATCGCAGCATCGATGTATGGCTCTACCACAAGCTGGTTTATCATGCCAAGGATGCATCCCGCGATGGCTCCTGACAAGAGGGTGATCGCAATAAAAGTTCCGGCTTTCAAGGATCACCAGTCACAACCTGGGTTACTCAGTGGCACGGAAACCCTGCAGCGTGCCTCATGTCATGGTAAAACTCGTGCATCCACATATCCTCGTATGCAGTCTGGCCTTCGGCTATGCTAAAGATCTGACCCTGGTCAAAGCCGACCATGAACAAACCAAACAGCATTACACCCAAAAGCACGCCTACAGCGACTTTTGGAACTTTGGCTACTTCATGCGTAATATTCTTGATGACTGAAGCCATACTTCTCTTCTATCAAAAAATGTAATATATAAAGGATAGGAGGGTTTATCCAACTGAATTGCGGTTACAACATGAATATCAAACATGGTGATGGTGGCAGGAGGCATTTGACACTCAAGGATGCATATGGTCATCAAGGCACTTACCAAAGTTGCTAGCAAATACGCACCAAGCCGCGGACTATCATTCGGCGTCGTCCATATTTTCAAAACAATGCAGCTGATTGATAGGGACGGGCATGTGGGAAGGGAGCTCTTGGGCAGGGAATTGGGCCTTGGCGAAGGAAGCATCAAGACCCTCGTAAAGCACCTGAAGATGAACAACTTGGCTAAAACTAGCAACAGGGGGACAACGATGACAGAGAGGGGGCAGGCAATATTTGCAGAACTGACCTCGTTTTTGCCGGCTGAAACACCGCTGCCAAGTTGCTCTGTTGCGCTGGGCAGATTCAACCACGCGATACTGGTCAAGGAATTGAGCTATGCCGTCAAGTCTGGAATTGAGCAACGCGATGCGGCAATTAGAATCGGGGGGACAGGTGCCACGACGCTCCTGTTCACCGACAACAAGTTCGTCATGCCCACTACTGCAGGCAGAACACAGGATTCGTTAAGGAAAGATCCTGCCACCCGATCGGCGCTTGTTCGCTCCCTTGAGCCAGAACAGGGCGATGTCATCATAGTCGGCAGCGCGGATATCGACAAAAGGACTGCGGAGATGGCAGCGAAAAATGCTGCGCTCTTTACAATCGTGGATCATGAAAGACATTATCAAACCCG
>DATEIL010000229.1:0-18714 GCA_035279085.1 Nitrososphaera sp. | reverse complement strand
CCGGGCAAAAAGTCAAGGCCGGCCCGCGAAAACTTGAATGTCATCATGTCTGTGCCTTCCAATTTTTCCTTTGAAATCAACTCAAGTGTTAGCTTGTCAGTGGCCTTGCGCTCTTCCTCTTGGTAGAATTGCCTTTCTCTTTCCAGCGCATCGGCATCGTATTTTTGCTTGTTGTCAGTGCCTTTCTGGCGCACTGCCTCTTCGCCCTGCCGCGCAACAGGCTGCGGGCCCAAGGAAATGTCGCCGCTTTTTTTGTCCACCTGCACAGTATATGAATTGAGGTTTGTGGCCCAGACGGTCTTGTCTGAGACCTTGCCGTTTCTGACATCAAAGACCGCATAGTGCCAAGGACAGGTCAGGTCGTGACCTTCAAGCTTGCCTTCATCCAGCGGCCCGCCTTGGTGCGTGCATGTAGCATCAACTGCATAAATTGAACCATTTACCTTGGCCAAGACTATCGGTGTGCCATCAAGCTCTACCCTCAGCAATCCGCCCTCCTTCAAGTCTTTTTCATTGGCCACCTTCCGGTTTTCTGAGATCATTATGCAATGACAGATAGACCCTGATTCTATTTAGGGATTTGATCTATATCTTCCACTTTTTGGAACAAATAGCCAAAGGCTCGTCACAACATTGCCCTGTACTGCATGCGCATGCGTATACCTCACTTCCCCTCCCTCTCTCTGTTTTAGTTTCATAAATATGCCTGCAATTCTGGCTGCTATGTCCAATCATCGCCAGCATAAACTCGAAGTTCTTGGTGTGTTGTCAGCTGCAGTCACGGATAGCTGGATGGGAGAGTAAGTGGACGCAGCAGGCTGGAATTGGCGCGAAGGGAGGAGAGGGAGAATTACTTGCTTTATCATATTTTGGCGTAGTTGCTGGACTCGACTAGTTGTTCATGCCATGCTATGCTACAATTGCAAAAAATGCCGGAATTGACGGGCAGGGCTCCAAGCATGTGTACATACATGTGCGCATTACCCCCGGAGTTGAAATGCGCTTTTGCAATAAAGTTGCAACAAATGATGCAGCAGAGTCAGGATTACCGAAAAATACGCTCAGCGAGGTTATGTTATTCATTTAGGAACGCATGTCTTCGGGCCCGCTCCTACTTAGGGTCGAGTCCCTTGAATTCTGCTATGATAGAAACTGTCCGTTGCCAAAATTTGCTGCCTCACAGAGCAAACATGCATGGCTCCTTGAAGATGATAGTGTAAGCAGATGGCTCAAGAACACAGCACGTGGAAGTACTATTGCTGCTGAGGTTCCATTGCGACGGCTTGGCAAGTCATGCAAAAGCTTCTAGATATGCGTCTAAGTGAAATAGTTGCTAGAGCCAAGAAGCAGTCTAGGCAATTTCAAGATGACATAGAAGATTTGGTATCAAAGATGGAGGATTCCGGCAGAGCGCTGCAGTACATCATCGGTCTGTTTTCCGCTATATCTTGTCCCACCCATGGGTGGCAATTCTTACCACATCCATCTTTGCAGTGTTCACCCATACGCTAATGCTATTTTTGGTGTTTTCTTCAGCAATATTTGCGACTACGCAGCTTTCAGCCGGACAGAAATCTCCATTCTCAAAATAAGTCCCATGATAGACTCCAAAAATGTAAAAATTGGGTATTTTAGCAACCAACTTGGCAACATCCGCGTTGTCGAGTGCCGCTTTTATTATCGCTTTATCTTCATCGTTAAACGTGACTGTCTTGACATGATCGTACGCTTGTGACACGTCAACGCTCTGCACAACACCGTCATTCAGTAATACCGTCATATTTACAATGTTGCTATATGTCCAAACTTCTTTCGTTTGCCAATCTCCTGTTACTTCTTGTTTCCCAGTTACAATCATTGATAACTCGTCAAATTCCTTATTCGACTCTTCCGTTGCGGAAAAATCTTGGTCAATATTAAGTGCGTTGCTGGTGTATTTTGAAACACGCGGATCCGCCAAGGCTGCAGCATACGCAGCCCTATTCTTGCTTGGAATGAGAGAATTCAATCTCTCTTCCTCTAATTCGTCCGCCGAGAGTGTGACAGTTGAATTCGTTAAATTATCATTAATTGAAGACGCAGTTGCAAAACCAAGTAGTACGGGATCGTTAATTGCGAGCGCAATGAGAGCCACACCAACTGCGGCAAGTACGCCAAGCAATACAAACTTGTTTGCCTGAAACATGTATGCTTAATTCATATGTCTCTTATTTAGGTATGTCAGGAACTTTTTTCCACTTTAATCTGCATATTGCATACGATATAAAATATTATGACCTGTGGTTAGTTTTTCAAGCTATCTTTCAAGCCGCGGGACAGACGCAAGCAAATATTTTTTCTGATACCTCGCTCCAAACGCGGTACCATGACTTTTGATGCACCTGTAGTGACATATGATGTCTCTTGAACTATCCTTCAGGTTAATCCTCAAATTTACTCCGATGATAATCCAAAAGACAGCCACCACATGAAATTTGGTTGTTATGCCAGCGCGATACCAGACACATTTGACCTGCCCGTAGTAGACACGAGGGGTTTCTGGCCATAATTAGAGTGAGAAACCTTGGATTCGTAGTGGAGAGCCTTTAGTTCAGGAATCGACGGAGAGCAGCAGGGTTTACTTTTCGAACCGCTATCGGCATGGGAACCTTCAGCTCCGTCCATGTATTGTGTCACAATGAGCTTGTTATGAACAGGAGTTTGAGTTAAACACCTTTGCTATCGACTGAAAACGGCAGAGATTACCCTAACTTGTAACTCTACTCCTTCCTTAAAGCCACCTGTTTTTGCCACTTTTGATTCCGCTGAATAATTATCCTTCAAGGTAGGCAACTTTCGAATCAGATCGTCTATGTGTCGGTTAAGGTCAGCTTGAAGCTCGGCACTCAGCATGACTCGAATTGTCATGGTGACAGCATCTTATGCGGCACTCTATCTTCCGACCTCCGATCTGAATCAGAAATACCCCTGCTGAAGCACGCAAGCTGACCTCCCGAAATCGGAGCAGAACTCATTAGCGCAATGCTCAAGTAATTGGCTCAATTAAGTGCCTTGACGTGTCAGTAATGTCGCGGCCAATCACAGCGGCTTTTCCAACGTATCTGGTCATTTTTCTAACGGCGATGTTGTTGCTTGCCCTCAACGGCATTGATGAGGCGCTTGCCCAAGTTAGGGACGATTTCACAACTCCAAGAATCGAACTTTTGATTGATCTGTCCGGAGACAAACGCGAAGTGGACCGAGACTACTTTCTCAACGGTGATACTATTCACATTCACGCTAAGGCTCTAGTGCTTCGCAAGGGTAACCTTCAAGAACGTACCACGGAAGGGATGGTATTCACCATCGCAATCTCTGACCCAAAGAATGTCACGATTTTCAGCAAAGAGTTTAAGGCTGACAGAAAAGGTGAATTCAATTTTACTTTGCCAGTGACTCAGAATTTGCGTTCTGGAACCTACGACATAAGATATACTTCGGTCGGAGTGGACTTGGTTTTGCACGGCGAGAATTTTGACATTGCCCCAAGAGAAATAGAATTCATAGACTTGAGCAATGATCATACTTTTAGGATTTCACCTCCTGCGAATCCGATAAAGTTTGGCGAACCCTTTCGAATGGATGTGCAGATATGTCCTTCAATTGACTTTGCAGACATTTCAGATGATAGCTTTGTAGAAGCAGCTACAGGAGAGAAACTGCCGGGTGTTCAGTGGATAATCCTAGTCTTTGAGCTTCATAACAAGGCGGAACCAGATGCAAAAGCGACTTCCTTGGCGTTTCTCAAATCCAATACCTGCAATGGAGAGGTGGATATTAGTTCTGGTTTCTTTCCTGCTCCTGGAGAATGGGCTATGAATGTAAGTGCACGGTGGCCGGGAACGGATGGATTGCTTTATCAGATGAGAACAGATAATAGTACAACTATTCTCGTAGACTCTACTTTTGCCAGCGGAGCCGTTCATCCAGTTAAATTTACAGATATCGATACTGACCGAATCCTTGATTGGGATATGAGGCAATCGTTGCTTCTGACAGGGTACTATGATGGATTAGCCCTAGTTGACATCGACAGTGGAGAGCTGCGGCGAGCAGTCCTCTTGAACCAAACAATCCAAGATGGTTTAGACAATACTGCACTTGATTCAAGGATAGAGCGAGCATTTTTCTCTGGGAATTCCAACAGTGTGTATTTCTTGGCCAATAGGAGTATTTACAATTATGATCTCGTTAGCAACACTACTTCCCAATTTACGGATCTGGGTGCCATAAATGACTTTGACGTCACAGAGGATGGCAGAATCATCTATAGTAGATCGGATGGATTTTGGATTGCAGATGCCGAACTGAACAACCCTAGACGATTTCAGAATCTCTACACAGATGAGCAGACTACATTCGACGCAAGCGCTGATGGAAGTCGTATTGTGCTTCCAAAGGATAACAAATGGGTAGTAGTCGATACCTTGTCAGGCAACATAAAAGATGTCCCCCGCAGCATCGATTCACTTGGTTGCGATGAAAGAGCTTTGATGGCGCCCAATGGCGAGATGGTTCTGATCAGTTCCAAATACTGTGCGTATCGAGGTGGTGCTGTTAGCGGATATATTTCGATTGCTGCGTTGGATGGAAGCTTTGAGGAATTTATTGTACCGCCGGGCGTAGGAGTGCCAGATGTCGTACAGGTAAGCGACGACGGCAGCAACGTAATTTTTTCCCTAGGAGGACCGGGTACGAATTTTATCGGGTTGTATTCGGACGGAGGCATCTATAAGATGGTGCTTGGAAAGCCCATCCCAGAATTTGAAGGCGCATTGTTTCCTATTATTGCCTCCTTGACCCTAGTTGGAACTGTCGTTTCGTGGAGAGTCATGTCCTTGAAATCTTCAAAATGAAAGCACGTATACCACACAGATAACACTTCGACAGATCACTACTGGGATTGGAACCGCCGCTTCCATAAAGTACTTGACCCTAATTATGGTCGGAAATATCAGTATCCGAGAGTAGAAAGGAAATAGTCCCATCAGGTATGGATATAGATGACCAACTTTTGTCACGCGCATTCATTTCTTGCCTGAGATGAGTCCAATCCTGACTGTCTCGACGCCCATATCCTCCTCCAGCCGGTCTGCAAGCCCATTGAGCCCGATAGAGTCTCCCGCAAGATGCCCAAGGACAATCAAGTTTCCGCTTATCTTCTCCTCCCTCAGCTTTGTCAGATCCCCGTAATCCACGTGCAGATAGATTACTGTTGAGACGCCATGCTCAAAGTATTCCTTGGCGACTGCATATCCTCCGTTTGTACCGGCGGCTATTACAAGAGCCCAGTGCCCGGCCCTGTCGTTCTCCCTTCCGAATCTTACGCGGACTTTGGTCGCAGCTTTTCGGAATTCAGGAATCTTGCCTACGGAATCGACTATGTCCGAAACATATTCTGTCCTGCCGGCCTTTATCGCTTTGAGTATTACCTGCCGCATGTATTCGTCACAGGGTTGGTGGATATTCACAAGTGGCATCTTTAGGGCCTTTGCCGCGCCAACCACGTCGCTGTAAATGTTGGCGTGCGTTCGAGTCTCCACGCGCTCTTTGAGCTTTGCGACTGCCTGCGAGGCAGCTCGCCGGGGAACACCATGCTCTACCATGTAGTCAACGTGCCTGTCAAATACCTTGTAAAAGTTGACCGAGGCAATGCCTATTGGGTGGTGGGCAATCACGGCATCGCAGCCGAGACTTCTGGCAAGCATGAGTTCTGCAGTACCCACGTCGATTGCAATCATGACTTTTTGGATGTTCCTGCCTTTGACGTGTATTGCGCTGTCTGCGGGCAATTTCTTCCACCCGGCAAGGGCAAGACCAACTTTCATTATTTTTTCAGTATCAAGTCCGGCCATATGTCGATTTGAGAAAGCAGTGCAAAATTTAAATCTGATCTTGGCCCAGCCGGTGAAAGAGATATGAGCTGCTCCGATGAGCATGTGTCGCATTCCGTAGAGGATAGCCTTATCCAGATCACCCCGCAGATTCAGTCAAAGCTAAAGAAGGCAAAGTACGGAGTCTACAACCATTCTGCAGTGGAACTCTGTCACTGGACGAAAAAATCATTTGCAAATGAGGGCAACTGCTACAAGCACAAATTCTACGGGATCTCGACTCACCGGTGCATGGAAATGACTCCTACTGCCATGAACTGTGAGAATAGGTGCATCTACTGCTGGCGTCCCACCGAGTTTTATGATACCCTACAGATGCCCGAAGAGCTGGTCGACGAACCCGACGTGATCGTGGAGCAGCTCTTGGCAGAGCGAAAAAAGCTCATAAATGGATTCTACGGGCATGCAAAGAACGACAAGCAAAAGCTAGACGAATCGCTTTTGCCCGCGCATTATGCAATCTCGCTTTCAGGCGAGCCGACAATGTACCCCAAGCTGCCAAAGCTGATAAAGTACCTAAAGTCACTTCGTGCAACAAAGTCAATATTTTTGGTTACAAACGGCCAAGAGCCGGACATGCTGCGACGGCTGGAGGCAGAAGACGCGCTCCCCACCCAGATCTACCTCTCGACCAATGCGTCTAACAAAAGGATGTTTTACCAGATCAACCGGCCGCGCCACAAGGACGCATGGGAAAGGTGGTGGGACAGCTTGAGGTTCCTCGCAGGCGTCAATACCAGGACAGTGCTGAGGATGACTCTGATAAGGGGCTACAACGACGACAAGAATTTTGTCGGTGAGTTTGCCCGCATGATGGAACAGGGCAACCCTCACTTTATCGAGCTAAAGTCGTACATGCACATCGGTATGTCAAATCAGCGGCTGGAACAAAATGACATGCTTGAAATGGATGAAGTCAGGGAGTTTTCCACGCAGCTCTGCGGCGCGATGCCTTTCTTTGCAGTCATGGACGAGAGCGAAATTTCAAGGATTGTGGTGCTCAAGAATAATGCCAGGCCGATTGACAGGTGGATCAGGGAATACTTTGAGCACGGCCATCCTCCAGCCGCAAGCTGAATTCCCTGTCTTTTGGCAATGGAGCCGGCACGGCACTTTTTTGCGTCGTCTGCCACGTCATACTAGTCGTTATATAATCACAAAAGGGAATATACGGCATCATTAAAGCCAAAATGTCGTCATCGTCATCATCCTCTTCCAGCAGACGCACAGCCTCCATCTTGATAGCGCTTTCAATCGCGCTGATGGCTGGCCTGCCGGTACTTGGAGCGGCGGCGCAGCAACAGCAACAGCCAATGGTCAAGATTAAGCTCGTAGAAAATGTGGAAGATCCCAAGATTGACGGCGTATGGACAAGCAAGACCGAGTGGAGCGACGCAGGCGAAACTATCATCAACTATACCGACGGAACCCGCCTCGCAATAAGGGGCATGCACGATAACGATTTTGTCTATGTGATGCTCGAGATGCCCGATGACAATGAAGTGGACGGCCATGCGGCCATCTGCTTCGACACGCAGGGGGATGGCGGCACATACCTAGCAGAAGATGATCATTGCTATGTTATGGGGACTGCCTTTAGAGAATATCACGGCAATGGGCGCACAACTTTGATGCAGCAGGTACCGCTTGACACGTACGTGATTGCGCAGAGGGGCCTGTCGGACTCTAGGAGCCCGATGTACTCCTCAAAGTCGCACATGACGTATGAATTCAGGTTGCCACTGGACTACCTGGGGAGCTCTGACAGGACACAGTACGGCTTTTACGTCACTTATGATACCAAGGGGCAGTCAGACAACTACACTTACTATTACTCTTGGCCTGACTACAAGTCCGTGGATTACCTGAGGACGGCGTCGCCAAGGTCATGGGGCATTGCGGCGCTGTCATCTGACGCTACTACTCCGGAATTTCCGGCTCCAATTCTTGGGGGCGCGCTGGCAGGTATTGCTGGTACGGCGGTAGTAGTGCTGATGGCACGCACAAAGCTATTCGTAACACAGCAATAATCCTAGCAAGGGTGTGATGTGGCATTATTTCGGCGCCAGCGGCAGCAGCCATTTTGCAAATTTCTCAAGCCCTTTTTTTCTGTGGGAGAATTTTTTCTTGTCCGACTTTAACTGGGCAAAAGTAAGCATGGACCCATCAGGTATGAAAACCGGGTCGTAACCCCATCCGCCATCCGTCTCAACTTTTGAAATTGAGCCTTCTGCTATACCTTCAGAGATTGAAAGCGTGCTGCCATCAAAATATGCCACAACCGAACGAAATGATGCAGTCCTGTCATCCTTTCCCTCCAGCAATTTTAGCAGGCCTTCATTGCCTATGGTCTGAAATACATAAGACGAATAGGGCCCCGGGAACCCGCCAAGAGCATTGACGAAAAGGCCGTCGTCTTCTACTATTGCAGGCCTGCAAATTTGGGCAAAAGCGCTTTTTGCCTTTTCCCGCGCAATTTCTTCAAGCGAGTCGGACTGCACTTCCACCAGGTTGACTCTGGCAAAGTCAACTGAAATGCCCAGTGACGACAGAATGTCACGGGCTTCAACAAACTTGTTTTCATTGGTGCTCGCAAATGTCACCGTTCTTGGCGCCGCCGGCATTATTGTGGATATGCTTGCGCGCAAGGCAGGATAAAAACTAGGTGACTCGGGCATACCTGCCCCGCTGCTCGATCTCATGCACATTTTCAAGTACCCTGTGTGCCTTCTTCTCGCCTGCAGTGCCCGCATAGCCTTTGACAAAACTGTCAAAGGCGCTGCCGAGCTGCACGTGGGCGCTGGTGAACGCCTCTTTTATCAGCCGGATGTCCGTGGCGGCGTCTTCGATTCGCTCTGAATAAAATGCCAGGCCAAAGTCGATCAGGACGAGTCGGTGGTTGCGCCCACTGACGATAAAGTTTGAAGTCGTCAGGTCCCCATGAATGATGTTTGCCGCGTGGAGCAGCGCTGAGTACTTGCCGATTTCAATGCACAGCTCAGGAGTCAAGACATCCCGGGCGATATCGCCTGCAACGTACTCCATGATTATTTCCGCCTTTTCTGGATCCACAAAGTAGACAAACGGAGATGTGATGCCGCCTCTTTTTGAAGCCGACATGAATCTGGCTTCATGAACTGTCCTCTGCCTCCGTATTGTGCTGTCAAGATCCACGTGGCGGTACGGCTTGGGAGTGCGAACCTTTGAAACGGCTTTGCGCCCGCCCCATTCAACAAGGTAGATGTCAGCCTCCGCGCCCTTTTTGATAAGCTCAGGCTGCAAGCATAATATAGCCTGCATACAGGAGATAAAAACGTGGTGAGCTTTGAGCCGGCGCCGGGAGAGAAGGTCATCATTGGTGAGGATTGCGCAGAGGATACTCTTCGCAGCGGTGTCCTCATACTTACCGACAGGCGGCTCATTTTCCAGAAAACGCAGGGCAGGATGGCCACCCTATCAAAAAAAGAAGGCCAGATCATCCTTGACATTCCACTTGAGAAAATATCCGACGTCAGGTCTGAGGGCTTTCTTGTAAAAAAGCTGGTCCTTGCTGCCGAAGGCCAGACTTACAAGTTCGGAGTATTTAGCAACGGCAAGTGGGTGCGGCAGATCAAAGTCCTCAAGGGCGCCACATGACATCTACGCTGTCAAGCCTCCAGGACTGCCGCACAAATGACTTTTCTATCCTGACGCCCCTACTTTTACTACTTCTCCTTCCTGAAGGAGGAGAAGAAGCAGCAACATAGTCCTTCAGTGCAGTCCATGCTATCTGGGCCCCGTTGTCGCCGGCGAATTTAATTGGGCAGGCAAATGTTTTTGCGCCGTGCCGCTTGCATGCCATTTGCAGCATCTCTGCAAGCCGCCTGTTGGCGGCGACTCCCCCCACTATCATCATCTCTTTTTTGCCTGTAAAAGACAGGGCCCTTTCCACAGCTTCTGCAAGCATCGCAAAGGCCGTCTCTTGGAGGGAGTAGCATATGTCACCTACGTCATTATTTCCGTCCGATGCAAGTCGGAGTGCAGCGGTAAGAAGCCCGGAGAATGAAACGTCGTTTCCCTTTACCGCGTATGGCAGTTGCAGGTACCTGCCAGAGCCCTTTCCCGCCATCTCTTCGATCCTGCCTCCGCATGGCGACGCGTACCCAAGGCCCCTCCCGAACTGATCCAGGAGCTGGCCGACTGTGATGTCGAGTGTTTCCCCAAACACCCGCCAGCGGTGCTTCGAGTACGCAAGTATCATGCTGTGCCCTCCCGAAACAAGGAGTACTAGGGGGTCAGAGGCGCCTGTAAGGAGCGCTCCGAGCTCGACGTGGCCAAGTGCATGGTTTACAGGGATCAGGGGTTTTCCGTGGTACCCCGCCAGTGCCCTAGAGACTACAGCTCCGACCCGGAGACAAGGCCCAAGTCCGGGGCCCGCAGAATATCCAATGATGTCTATTTCCTTTACTGAGATGGCTGCAGATTCCAAGGCCTGCTTTAGCACTCTTGAAGAATATTCGATGTGGTGACGCGAGGCGTCTCGTGGATGTATGCCGGAGCCCTCCGGCGGCCGAAATACGTCGCGGGCATCAGATAGAATCCGGCCGTCAGAGTCCACTATCGAGCAGCCAAACGTATGCGCAGTGCTTTCGACTCCGAGGCAGAGCATATTTTTTTGCGTCTTTATCCTACCTCTATCCCCTGCTTGTTGCAGACACTATCTTTATGACGTCTCCGTTCTTGAGCTCATGGTCGGCACCGATTCTCTGCTTGGTCCTTGCATCCACCGCATAGAGGAACCCCTTTGCAAGGTCAGCATGGACTGTGCCAGCCAGATCCTTGGCATTGGATCCTGCGGGCATCAGCCTCACATCGGGAAGCACGTTTCCTTTCTTGTCTGCGAGCTTGACTTCGTCTTCGACAGGATAGACGGCCATCAGGTGGAGGAGTTCAAAGCAGGCCACGTTTACCGCTTCCTGGACGCCGGTCGAACCATACTTGTCGATTAATGACTTGACGATCTCAAGTGCCTTTTGCTGCTGGGGGCTAAGAGTGACATTTGGCCGGACTTCAAATGAGCCATCGCCGGGCAGGTAGTGCAGGATCCCCTTCTTTGAAGCCTTGCGCAGGAGCGCCTCGGCCTCTGAAGCGCATGGCACCACGCGGAGCCCTGTTGATTTTATCCTTTCAATGTTGGCATCAGCCGATGGAAGATCCGCCTTATTTGCGGCTATTACGAATGGCTTGGCACCAGTCCGGAGCAACTTGCAGAAGGAGAGGATGTCCTGCTCGCTCCAGCTAACAGGCTTTTTTGATCCAAGCCCGGACGCCTGGATAGTCGCGGCTATGCGCGGCTCAGAGATGGAGAGCCCAGAGAGCCGTTTTGCGAGCATCTGCTCCAGTTTTTGTCCCTGGCTTTCCGCCTCGCGGGCAGTCTTGGACCAGTCACGGCTCAGAATTGAAGCCATCCAGAGGTCAAATTCCTCCTCGACAAACGTAATGTCGTACATTGGATCGCCCGTGCCGGCAGGGACAGGCTTGCCATTGCTGTCCGTAGAACCCGAAGCGTCAACGACGTGAATAAGTGCATCTGCCTGCCTTGCGTCATCTAGGAACTTGTTGCCAAGACCTTTGCCAGAGTGAGCACCGGGGACAAGGCCCGCAACATCGACAATCTTGACAGGAATGAACCGGTTGCCATCAATGCACATCGAATGAACAGGGTTGTCCTGTACGCCAAATTCGCGGCAGACACATTTTACTCGGGCGTAGGCAACACCTACGTTGGGTTCAATCGTGGTGAAAGGATAATTGGCCGAAGCCACGGCAAGCTCAGTAGCTGCGCTGAAGAATGTAGACTTGCCGACATTTGCCTTTCCAATTAGACCTATCATCATGGCCAGTGTTTACTCTCTACTACCATCAAAACCGCGCCCACCCCGAATTAATGTCTTTCAAGAAGGTGCCCGAAATGTCAAACTTCATATTCAAACAGACTTTTTGGAAATGTTACAGGCGTGAATAGAGAAGCGGCACGATGGATAGCAAGATTGAAGCTGAAAAAGCATCCCGAGGGAGGCTTTTACAGGGAGACGTACAGGGCAAAGATGGAACTGACCCTGCCCGGGTTTGAAGGAAGCCGCAACGCATGTTCCTCAATCTACTACTTGCTTGCCGACGACCAGATATCCGCGTTTCACAGGATAAAATCAGACGAGATTTGGCACCATTATGCCGGCGGTAGCCTTGTGCTTTACAAGTTAGAGAAGGATGAAAAAAAGAAAATGAAGAAGACATTGGATAGACTATCGAGAATAAACCTTGGAAATGGACCAAGGGAAACTCCGCAGGCCGTCATTGAAAGCGGATGCTGGGTTGCCGCATCGGTAAGGTCAGGGGACTTTTGCCTTGTTGGCTGTACGGTCGCGCCCGGCTTTGACTTTAGGGACTGGGAGCTTGGGACAAAAAGCCAGCTTGTCGCCCAGTTTCCCGCCTTCAGAAAGACAATCGAAAAATACACCGCTGGAACTCCTTCCGCCACCACCACCACTACTACTACTGTTTAATAGTCTCAGGCATTTCCAGCTACTCCGTTGCGAAGACCCAACGGGAAAGGGGGAGCGACGGCAGCAGTAGCTGCTGCGGTCTGCATTGTAAGCGGAGGGCTGGACTCTATTTGCTATGCGGCAATTCTGGGGAAGAAATTTGATGAGTTGTACATGATAACTTTTGCATACGGCCAGCGCGCAAAGAGGGAGGTATCACAGGCGCGGCGCTTTTCCAAGGTGCTGGGGGCAAAGGATCACAGGGTCGTTGACA
The DNA here is from genome assembly GCA_035279085.1 of Nitrososphaera sp. Classification (GTDB taxonomy): domain Archaea; phylum Thermoproteota; class Nitrososphaeria; order Nitrososphaerales; family Nitrososphaeraceae; genus Nitrososphaera. The sequence continues at coordinate 5,983 of DATEIL010000229.1, read as the reverse complement.
TCGGGTTCATGAAATCACTCTATGGCAACAGCAACTCGCTCACGGACACAGGGCAACCAATGGCTGAAAAGTTTGACCAGAGCCTAGTTGTCCCGGTCAGAAATGCCGTCTTTATCACCATTGCCAGCGCCTGGGCAATGACAATCGGGGCAAAGGCGGTAGCTTACGGCGCCCACACCGGCGACATTGCGAGCTACGCTGACTGCAGGCCAGAATTCGCAGAATCGCTCGGCCGGGCCTTGAATCTAGCAGAGTCAGATGGAATTTCGTCGGGACTGCGCCAGCGAGTCGAGATAATGTCGCCGGCCATCGACGGACTTGACAAGGCGGCGCTTATCCGGGCAGGCTACGAGATACTTGGAGACAGGATTTTTCAGACATGGAGCTGCTACACCAATGGCATGAAGCAGGGCGGCGAAACCCTCCACTGCGGGCGTTGCGAATCGTGTATAAATAGGAAAGCTGCTTTCCTCAGTGCACAGGTAGAGGATAAGACCCGATATGCAGAGAACAGAACAAGAAAAGGGAACAAGGCAGGTAAGGCTCAACGAGATTTTCACAAGCGTCGAGGGTGAGGGAATCCTCCTTGGGACAAAGACAATGTTTGTCCGGCTGTCGGGCTGCCCGCTAAAATGTCACTGGTGCGACACGCCTTATGCGCTTTCGATGGAAAGTGGAGAGGCTTATTCAACAGACCAGGCATCAAGGCTCATTTCTGAAAAACTCCACCCAAATACTTACAAGGTAAACTTTACCGGCGGTGAACCACTTGCCCAGCACGAAGCTGTCATTGAGCTTGCAAAGCACGTGAAGGGTCTGGGCATCAAGACGTACCTGGAATCCGCTTGCTACGATTCTGCGCGGTTTGCAAAAGTACTGCCAGTCATTGACATATGCAAGATAGAATTCAAGTTGCGTGACTCACGCGCAGTCGACGAAAAGAACTATGCGACCCTGCTGAAGAATGAACTGGAATGCCTAGAGTTTGCAGTTGACGGTGGCAAGATCACATACATCAAAGTAGTAGTAACAAATTCGTCAAGCCTTAAAGAATTTCAGGACTTGCTGCAAAAGATGTTTAACATAGTGGAAGCTCGAGATATAGCAGGATTTATAATACAGCCTAGCGATAAAATTGATGAGCCAACTTTGGACACGCTTTTTGGCTTTTACGACACAGTATATCCTTTCTATAATGAGGTCAGGATTGTGCCCCAGATGCATAAGGCGATAGGAGTCAGGTAGCAAATCGTGGCTTCAACCGTTGAAGGTAGTAATAATAATAACAATAAGCATCAGCCGGCAATAAACAAGAAAAAGATAGCCAAACTAGTTCGGCAGCTCTTGGTCGAAATGGGCGAGAATCCAGATAGGGAGGGCTTGGCAGGAACTCCTGACCGGATCGCGGACATGTACGGAGAGATATTTGGAGGTTATAGGATGGATGCTGAGCTTGACGTCAGCTTTTCAGAAGAGACGGATGCTATAATCGCAAAGGATATCCAGTTCTACAGCATGTGCGAGCACCATATGCTTCCTTTCTTTGGAAAAATCCACGTCGCCTACATCCCATCTGGGAGGGTCTTTGGAGTTTCAAAGCTGGTAAGGCTTGTGGAAAAGTATTCGCGTCGTCTCCAGATCCAAGAGAGGCTCACAAAGCAGGTTGCAGATGAGCTGGTGAGGATGGGAGTAAAGGGCGCACTGGTCATTGCGGAAGGCGAGCACCTCTGCATGAAGATGCGGGGCGTGAGAAACGACAGCTCAATCACAACCATAGCCCACAGGGGAGTAATGGGCGAGAAAGAGATCAGGGAGCAAGTCATGGCCCTAATCTACAATCCGAGGTCCGAGATACGGAATATCTAGAGCGCAGTCGTACAAGAAAGTTTCATCTTATTGAATCCTTGGTGTTTGATACCGCACCGCAGTACTTATTCGACTTCAGCGGCTGAAGGCTCAGAGTCTTCGGCTTCGGTCATTTCATCCTCTTCTTCTTCTGCTACCGCCTCTTGCCTCTTTCTCCTTTTCTGCCTTTTGGTATGCACGACTAGCGTCTTGCCGTAAAACTCCCGTACTTCCGGTGCGTATAGAAATCCGACCACTACGCCATTGATGGCCATACCAATGACGTAAAGACCCATCGTCTGGATAGCGCCGCCAGCATCATAAAGGAAACCAAATGCAAATGCGACTCCAATTACCTGCAAAGCCCGCGACATGGTCCATCCCCAGCCTTTTCCAAGGAACAGTCCGGCTGCGGAGCCTAGAAACGCTGCGGCCAGTGGCAGCTCAAAGGCTCCAAGAATGGACATGATACCTTCCACCATCGACGGCAGGCCTGAACTTGGCGATGGAAGACCAGACGGAAATTCCACGCCGCCAGTCGCAAGCCCATTCATGAGGAGGATGACACCTACAGCCGCGTTTAGCCCGACTAGTATCATTATCTCCATCGGCCTGTTTAGTATGTACATGTCCAGTTTGTTCTGGATCCATAGAGATTCATAATAAGAATAAGCAAGTAGCGAGTAGCTACAGACACAGATATAGGCACGCGCATTAGTTACGCATTACGCATTGACTAGACAGTCAAGATTGCACGCTTGACTGCCTTTGCCTCGTAAAAGGCATCGCAATCGTGACAAGCCCAGCCGTCGACATCACCAAGCCGCGTTACGAGAAAGCGCTTCCTCATGTCATTTCCGCAATCGGGACACCGGAACATGGTGGAATCCGCGCCAGATAATAAATAAAGACCACAAGTACATTGCAATAGGGCGGCTGCAGTGTAGCTCTCTGTAGCGCCATAATGGACCAACATCACCAGCCCAATAAGCGACCTGCGATTACCATTGGCGTTTGTCCGGGCCACGAGAAAAATGACTGTGGTGCAGGAGAGCAGGGAAATTCCCTGCCCTAGAGAGCCTATGCACAAGCTATTTGAGCGGCAGCATGTAATTGTCCATGCACTGCAAAGCATATTGTGCAAAATTCAGGATCCATTTGGGGAGGTAGTTCCCAGATAGCTGATCTTTGGGCGGACTGCCCGGCATGCGGCAGTAGATATGGTGCATACTTTGCTTCATGTCCCCAGTGCGGCAGGGAGAATAGCTTTGCAATAGCGGCTGTCAACCCTGAGCGCAATTCGAGAGGTACGGCGGCAAAGGTAGCAGTTGCTGCAATCGGCATAATTGGAGCGCTCATGTTAGTGCTTGCATTCCTGGCTCCGGCGATCCCGGCGCTTTTAGGAACAGAAGGTGCACCACCGGCGATCTCGATTCTTCCCCCTTTCCGCCAGGAACCAGAGGCAATTCCCCAAAGCGAACTGGTGCAGCATGCACTTGATGTGATTAACAAAGACAGGACTTCTTTTGGTCTTGAGCCTGTGGCCCTGAGCACAAACCTAGCGGCACAGGTGCACGCAGAGGATGTCTTCAAGAACAAGCAGATATCGCACTGGATGTCAAACGGGGAAAAACCATACATGACGTATTCCAGGTACGGTGGCACCGGTGGCATGGGTCAGAACGTGGCGATTGCAGGATTTAGCAAGGATCAATATGATCAGTGCGTCCAGAACACTCTATACGATTGCGAAAAAATAGATCCCCTTGCGACAATAGAGGAGCTTGAATATGAAATGATGTACAATGACAAGGACTGCTGTGCCGATGGGCACCGGAACAATATCCTGAACAATTACCATACCAACGTCAGCATCGGAATAGTATACGACAAGTACTACTTGGCGCTCGTCCAGAATTTTGAGAACAACTACGGGCTGGACATCGATCTCCAATCCAACCTAGTCCATATTTCCGGCAAGTTTGCAGCAGCTGCTGCCGGCACCATCGACCAGGTAGCTATCTATTACGATGAAAATCCATCACCGGAGCTGTACGAGCAAAACAAGCGCTCGCTGTCCTACTCGGGCGGCAAGCTCGTGGCAGTTGTTGCAAAGCCCCTTCCACCGGGATTTTTCTATGATCGGCCTGAGGGCTACAGAATAATGGTGGCAGACAAGTGGAATACTGAAGGTGAGGGAGATGCAGACGGATCCAGTACTCCCATAGATATTTCATTTAACCTTGCAAGGGCGGTTCGGGCGGATGGAGTCTATACCGTTTCGGTGATAGCAAAGGCTTCAGGGAGTGATGAGAATTTTGAGGCAGGATCATACTCGGTCGTTATTGATTCAACCGACCAAGCGGAGTAACGGTAAAGAGACAGCACTAATTGTTGTTGTGGTTGTGATAAGGGGATCCTTTGCAAACGCGAAAAAACAATTCATATTAACGGTGCCGCCAAAAGCCATTGAGTAGGTATACACCAAAGCCATGAGCGCAGTTAGTGAAATAATGTCGGCGAAAAAAATAATTTCTCTGAAGGCGGAATCCGACCCGTCCATACTAGATGCCACACGACTGATGCTGAGGAACAAGATAGGCTCAATTGTAATGGTAAACAGGGAGGGCAGGCCCGTGGGCATTCTGACCGAACGGGATGTTTTGAGGAAGGCGTTGACTGCCCGCAAGATGCTCTCAGAGATTAAAGCAAAGGACGTCATGTCCTCTCCGGTAATTACAATCAAGGCGTTTGACTCTGTAGAGGCAGCAGCTTCGGTCATGACCAAAAAGAAGATCAAGAGGCTGGTGGTGCTGGAGCAGGACGGTTCGATGGCGGGAGTGATTTCCCTCAGCGACATTACAAAAAAGCTGGCCAAGATACTTACCGATGAGCATAACCGGTTTAGCAGCCTGAAGATACTGCTTGAGCATTAGTGGAACGCAGGTCCTAGCCAGCATGGGTTTCTGGCATGGAGATGTTTCGGACTCACAAAGAATACATCAGAACAGCAAGGAAAGGGAGGGCATTATCATGCGACGAATCTGCAGACGAAATTTTGCCCCAGACCGCGCATATTGCTTGCCTATCTCCCGAACGTCCATGCTGAAACTCGCATATCCGCGAGCATATGCTGTTTGTATTTTCAACTATTTAAGTCAGCTGGCAGTATTTTCCACACCCTATGTGAATTTATTTGAGCTTGCAAAATAGGCATGGCTGGCAATGATCTCCGAGAGCAATTTTTCGCCGCCTCAGTATTTGGGTGCAAAGAAGGAGATAATAGTAGAAGAAGAAGAACGTTGCTCGAATGAGAGTAGAGTTGTTGTTATCACTATTTTGCAGTTGTTGACAAGTTTCCGGATAGCGCATTTTGCCATAGCGTGTAATTGTTCTGTAACAATTGATGTAAAGATGGTTAACTCATTTATACTATAACAACGTACTTGCATTATTCTAATATGATAAGGTCGGCTGAAAATCAAAGGGAAAAAAGTCTACGGCCTTTTTGCCAGGCAACAGGCTGCTTTGACCATGCAGACGTCTACCTTGTGCTCAAGGAAACTGAAGAACCTGATTATTACGAAGCAAAGGCAGAGTCGGGGTACAAAAAGACGGGAGGCGAAATGCTGGACTTTGACGGGTTCAAGCTCATACTGTATCTCTGCAGAAGGCATGATGACGAGTTCAAGTACCTTATCATGGGGAGCGAGCTTTGGATCTCAAAGAGGCAGAGCCTTTGCTGTCCGGAAAACAGGTAGGATCGAGCACCTTCCAGCTATCTATTTCATAGAAATTTACGGAAAAGTTTCCTGTGGAAAAAGCGCTTGCAGGGAAAGGCTGGAGTGTTGAAACTACGGGCTTGCCGTCGTTTTTGCCGGCCAACGCTACAAGCCTCCTTATCTCATATGCCTTCAGCCGGGGGATGCCGGAGCTCGCCTTAACCTGGATGTACCAAGTAATAGCACCGTGACGGGAGGCGACTATATCCGCAGGACCGCGACTTCCCGGAGACAGGCGCACATCGCTCCAGCCGGCAGACTTTAGGTAGAGGGCAACGATATATTCAGCCTCTCTGCCAAAGCTGCTCCAAGAATAATTCAAGCGGGGAAGCCGGCGCAACGGCGACTTATAGCTT
>DATEIL010000228.1:0-7087 GCA_035279085.1 Nitrososphaera sp. | reverse complement strand
GCAAACGACCAAGCTGATGTAACTGTAGTTAGCGAAAAAGGCCAAGTAGTTATCCCTCAGGCAATAAGGAAAAAGCTTGGCATCGGACCGAAGACAAAGTTGCTTGTATATGGGTATAACGATGCTGTAATTATGAAAAAGATCTCAATTCCTGATGTTGCCAAAGACCTAGAGAGGCTCTACGACAAGATTGGAAAAAAGGTTGCCAAATATGGTCCGCTGTCTGATGATGAAATAGATCAAATTATTATCGAGAGTAGGCGCAAGAAAAGAACCCGATGAAAATTGTGCTAGATACCAATGTCCTTATTTCTGCATTGATCAAGCCGGGTAAATCGAGGCAGCTTCTTTCGGAGGTAATTAAACGCAGACATGAATTGATTCTTTCTGAAGAAATTCTTGCCGAGCTTACGAGGGTGGCAAACGAGGCAAAAATACGAAAATACGTTGATCAGAGAGATATTTCAGAATATTTGCAAAGTATTGTCATGGCTTCCAAAGTGGTAAAAATAGTTTCGAAATTTCAGATAGTCATGGAAGACCCCGATGATGATATCATCCTTCAGACGGCATATGACGCAGGCGCAGATTATGTTGTATCAGGAGATAGACATTTGCTCTCCCTTGAGAAGAGTATGGATTTACGCATATTATCTGTGGAGGAGATGTTGAGCGTTGTCTAAGATAACCAGTTCAAACTAGCCAAGTTTCAAACGAAGCAGCACAGACGTTCCAGATATCTATCACATCTCTAACCTGCTCCCCTGCGTTCAAACGGATTAATGACATCTCTTCTTTCTTTGGAGTCAACGTGATATCCAGAAAAATAATTGGTCCTCTCTCCTGCGGTAACTTTGGCAGGCTCAAAGATGTACTCGTCCAGCCCCTTGACTACGTTGTGCAGACCTTCGCCTATGATAAGACCATTCTCCTTGGCCATCGAGTTTATCTTTGCGCAGTTGTTCATGGCCGGCCCGAATAGGTCCTCGCTCTGCGACGATTGTGACCGGGCCACTGATACCTGACCGAAATCCGCGCTTATCCTATATTTTACCGGTGGCAGCCTTTCGCTTTGCATTTTTGCATTGAGGGCGCTGCTCGCCATGCCCATTGTAAGGCCGCAGTCAAGGACGTTTCTGAACCGGGTAATATTGCCCGGGTCGCTTGCATCTTCAAAGTAGAATATGAGTGCGTCTCCTGCGTTCTTTACAATCCTCGCGCCAAAGTTCTTGGCAATAAGGGCAATGGCGTTTAGGAAAAGCTCGTAATACCTGCTTAGCTGTGCCGGCGAAAGTTCTGCAGAGATCTTTGTCGAGCCTATCATGTCGATAAAGCAGACGCAATAATTCTGTACCTTGCCTGAAAATGATATTTCACTTGCGTCAACGTTCCATCCTGTTCGCTCGTCAGAAGACAGCCCTGTTAATGGAAATAACGCAAATTTGATGTCGATGCTGCTGCTCACTATTTCTCTCACTACCTACCTGCTAGCCGCGCTGGACCCTCAAGTGCGGAAACCTGCTCGTTAATTCCTCTATTTTCTTCCTCGACTCAGCCGACATGTAATCCAGGCTGGCCGGCAGCGCCCTGACAAATTCCCGAGAAAATTCACTGTCTTTCTCTAACGTATTGATTATCTGCAACTGCAGAGCTTGGTCGAAGGCAGCGAAATTTTCTGCGAGGCCTCGGCCCAAGACCTTACCGTACTCCGGGAGAGAAATGGCGTACAGCAACACGCCCTGCACTTCTGCCATGTCCAGATATGCAAAGCTCTCAACGGCTCCGATTGCTGCTCCCCTTGCCAAATTCGGCGAATCGACAGACTGCATTGCTTCTTCCATGGCCAGGCTGCCGGTTACAGGCATATAGTGTCCAATGCCCTCTCCGAGGCCTGCCAGAAATTCTTCGTCTGCCTTCATCAATTCAATCAACTCCGCACGGCTCTCGCTGTCCAGTTGCGAAATGACATGACCAAGGCCAAAACCGAATGCCCGTGCAAATGTAGAGTTGCCGCTGCTTGAGGAGGAGGAAGATAACGATGATGATGAGGACAACACTTCATGTACGAGTTCATGCGGCATGTAAGCTACAGAACTTCCAAGGCCAGTCGCATAGCCTTCAGTGAATGCGGTGCCTTCTGCAAACGCAAGTGCTCGCTCCAGCTTGTCTGAAGCAAGTTGACGATGATGAGGAGGAGAAGAAGAATAATACTTTTTTATCCTGCCGGTTCCTACACCAAAGCCATAGGCAAAGCCATCAACTCCCACAAAAGCAGAGAGCTGTGCTATGGTTTCTTTTGATAATTTTGAAAAGACAGAGGCGCATCCTTCGCCCAGGCCTGCGGCCAGCAAAACATTGCCTTTGGACATTTCAGAAAATACCCGGAATACAATTGTTTCAGGCAGGTAAGGGATATTCTCTCCTATTCCGGCGCCAAGGCCCAGCGACAGCTGCACGCTATTGGCGGCGCGGGAAAGGACTTTGTCTGCTAGATCCTGTGCAAGAAATGTAAAGATTGACCCTAGACCGGTGCCAAGGCCTTTTGAGAATGCGTTTTCGCCAAGCTTGCTCCAGACAAGTTTCTTCTCTGACTCATCCAGATAATTGTAGATAGTGCCAAGGCCCTGGCCGAAGCCGGCTGCAAACTCTACATCATCTTCTGCCATCCTAAATGCCTCTAGCCTTGCGGCCTCGGGCAGGTATTTGTACGCCCTTCCCATGCCGGTGCCTAGACCTTTGCGGAGCTGTGGATTTCTTTTCAGAAAAGAATTCAGGCCGCCGCCATTGATCTCATTGCTGAAATATAGATATAGAAATCCAATTCCGGCGCCAAGACCCCGGGATATCTCTGCAGAGCCAGCTGCGCCATTCAGGAATTCTTCCTTTTCCTGGTTGCCAGAAACGCTCCAAAGGTACCGGCCTGTCCCTTCGCCGTACCCTTCCGAAAACCACTGGTCGTACTCCAGCCTCCCTAGGAGCAATTGCCTATCTCCGGCTGGCAGCTGTTTTAGAATCCGGGCAATCCCAAATCCAAGGCCTCGAGCAAACTCTGGTCGTGCATCCATCCGCTCCGTTGCGATCCGCCGGGTAGAATCGCCAAAGTATGGCCAAGCCCATGCCGCAGCGCTGCCAAGCCCCCTGTCAAGCTCGCAGTTTGAATCGGCGAGTGAGAGTGCCTTTTCTAGGTGCTGCGGCTCAAGGGTATCAAGGTGGCAGCCGAATCCAAATCCAAGGCCTCGAGCAAAATCGTTGTTAGAGCTGGCAAAATCAACCGCTCGCTTCCTCAGTGCTTCGCCGACATACATCCAAGTATAGCCCAGCCCGTAACCGAGGCCGGTGGCAAACGCATTTCTTGCCGAGGCCTTGCCAAATAGCATGTCCTGGGCTTCGGGGGGAAAGTGATTGAGCACAAAGCCGATGCCGGATCCAATGCCGTCGTCCAGCTTGACGTTTTCTGCAGATATCTGGTCAAGCTCAGACCGGAATTTTTCCGGCAGATAGAAAAGTATTGGCCCGTAACCTAGTCCCAGCCCGTATGCTACCTCTGTGTTGCTCTTTAGTTGCGAGAACACCTCTGGAGGGCACGACTCCTTGTATGAAAATGCCGCGTATACTCCGTCTCCAAATGCAAACTCGGCGTCTGTGGCAACCCTGCCTAGAATGAGCCGGCGCAGATTTTCAGGCAGGCGCGAGTAGCTCATCCCCATCCCCATGCCAAAGCCGGTGTCAAGCTCCGAATTGCAGTCTGCCAGCGCCAGTATTTTTTTGGCATCCTCCTCCTGCAGCAAGCCAAACGTCAGGCCAAGGCCGAATCCCACGCCTCTTGAAATATCAAAATGTTTTTGCGCCTTGTCCAGAATCTCTTGCTGAAGCGCCGGCTCCACTGTAGCATAGGTGTAGCCAAGCCCCATCCCAAGCCCGTCAGCAAACTGCGGGTTTTTCTCTGCATGATGCAGAACCAATGACTGGAGGTCGGGTGAGAGCCTCCGATAGAAGAGCCTGCCGGCGCTCTGGCCGAAATACCTGGCAAAGAGCATGCCCTGGTATGTCTTGTCCATTATCCGGCCCCGGTTATAGTCGTCAAGGTCGGGGAAGCGTTCGCCAAGGCTGTCGGCCAGCCCTACTCCGAATTCAATTTCAGTGTCAACGAGTTTCAGTATCTGTTCCTGCAGCGCGTCTTCAAGCCGCTCGAAATTCTCGCCGATGCCCTGCCCAATCGCCCGCTCAAAGACGGCCTTTTTCTTCATGAATTTGTATATTTGATCCGGGATAAAGGATGGCCCAGTGTCGTCTGGCATGAATTCGATGTTCTTGCCCACAAAAAGCCCAAGCGAGAAGAGCTCTGCGTCGCCGCCAGGCGCAACCTCTGCAAAGTGCTTTACAAGATAGGACGCAATCCTCATCCTTGCATGGTCTGTGAGCTTGACTGCGTTTTTTGCCGAGTCGTGCATCGAATAGTTCTGGCCTGAAAGATAGAGCCATGTCCCCAGCTCCATCGTAGGCTCTGCCGGCGACTGGCTCCCAAATATCCCCCTTTGCAGCCCGGCAAGCGATGACTGGGTCCTCTCAAAGCCGACTTCGTAGCAGAACCGGAGCACGTAGAGGAACTCGACATCGTCCTTGCGGGTCGGCATGCCCTTCATGACTTCAAACTGCCGGTCAAAATAGTCGTAGACTGGAAGCCAGGCCTGGGCCATCTCGAGTGCCGTGGACTCGCTGAGCAGCTGCTGTTGTTGCTGTTGCTCAACTGCAGCAGTAGTAGTAGCAGCGGCGGCAGAGGATGAAGAGCGCTCAGTCAGCGCCTTAAAGTAATCTACTACTGTGAGCGACAGCGGCTGCTTTTGCCACAGTATCCTTGCTATCCTGTCGGTGTTTGGTGATACGAACTTGGATACTTCGCGATACTGCTCTAGCCTGCCGTATGCCTTTATCAGGGCCTTCATGGTTTCCAAGTCGCATGTGATCTCGTAGGTGTAAATGTCAGGGAGCCGGCTGGTGAGGCCGCGGTACAGCTCCAGATAGGTAGGCTTGAGCGCAATGTATAGGCCGGCGACAGGGCTTGCGTTTATCACTTCGATTGCGCCAAACGCGCTTTCCAGGTCGCGCTTGATAAGGCCGTCTGGAAAGTTGTCCCAGATCACGATGTCATTTCTGCCAAACCTCTGCGAGAGACTGGCTATGTTTTCCCGCTCTGACTCTACTCCTACAGGGTTTGACGGATTGATAACAAAGATCCTGTCGTATGTGGGACGCTTGCTTCGTAAAAGCTCGATTATGGTCCTTGACTTGCCGCTTCCACTGGGCCCTACAAGAAAGACTTTATCTTCACGGAGCAGGCTTGCGAATTGCCGGGACTGGACAAATGGCTGCTGTTCAGAGAATTCGGTAAGCTGGACGTTGATTGCTGTTGCCACCTTTTGTACGGCGTCGGCGCGGCTTCCTTCCTCGGGGCGGAGCTCGGCATACGAGACATCATATGGTTCAATGACTTTTAGGTTAGGTCTTTGTACTGTTGCCAATCGCTGGTCACCTCACTCTCTATTTTTGAATATCTTCAAGACGATTAGCGACGACATTCAAATAAAAAGGATTGCTCGATGTCCCCGCCGCTTCCCTTTTTTTGATTTTTTACTGTATCCTGACGATTCTCGCTTTTGAGGGAATCCCGGAGCCGTTGACTATGTGGAGGTAATAGTACCCCGGCGGGGCAAGCCTGCTGTTCAATGGTGCGTCTACTTTGACGCTGCTGGAAGTAGAACTTTGTCTTGCCAAGGTCAGGTGCCTCATGTTTGCGTCATAGTGATGCGTGGTATCCGGCAATTTTACAAGCGTGGCCTTTGTAATGCTGGAACCATTTGAAGTGGGTATTGTTATCGACCCTCCGTACGCGCCGACTGTAGGAGTCCCAGATATTGAAGGTCTGGTAGCCGAGTAATAGCCTGGCCTGAAGAACTGAGTTTTGAGCACCCAGTTGCTTCGGACGGGCGTGCTACCTGCGTTCCACACCCTTCCGTCGGAGAGCAGTACTGCCACCTGGTGGTAAGTTCTGTCAACGGAGGCAGAGGAGAGGCTTGTCCATGTTTCAGAGACTGGGTCAAACATTTCCGGCACTCTCCGGTACCCGACCTGCGTGCCCTGCGACACGCCTCCAAAGAGTATGACCTTGCCGTCAGGCAGGATTACAGGTGCGGGATATTTTCTCCCATATCGAAGTGACGCGACAGTCCTTACCTGCGGGTTGCCTTCATTGAAATCCAGAATCTGGACCTTGGTTGTCGCGGAATCGGCTGATGTCGGCGAGCCACCGGCAATCAGTATCTTGCCCTTCTCTGAGGATGAATTGGTGAGCGGGAGTAGCACGCTTGTACCGTAATGACGGTAGGAAGGCGAGCTCAGGCCGAGCCGTGACCATGAGCCTGACGATGCATTCCACAGCCGTATGTCGTCGAGCATGCCTGCGACAACAATGTTCCCTGAAGGCATGAGATGCATCCTCGGATAAAGGAAGAGATTAGGTGCCGCGTCGCTGTACGAGTCGTCGCCGGCACCCGGACACGACGATGTTGCAGTAGAGCCGACGGTATATGTGCTTCCGCCGCTTTGGGCCTCCTGGATGCTCCAGCTCTTGGTAGACGGGTTATAGATCTCTACGAGTCGGTTGTGATCGCCGTATTCGTCATAGCCTCCGGTAACCATCACCCTGCCATTTGGGAGTGTGACGCACGTAGGATACCACCGGCCGTGTCTCATTGACTGGACCTTGGTAAGCGAGCCGCTGGAGCTGACTTCATAGGCTGAACTCAGCCCATGCCACTTGCCGTTGCAGTTGTCTTCTGCAATGTCATATTCCAGCGTGCCGCCTGCAAGCAGAATGTTTCCATTTGGAAGCGGGGCCTGGCCTGCGCAAAAGAGGTCTTCTGGCATCACGATTTTGATCTCAGAGCCGGTTGAGAAATTCAGGACGCGGGCCTCGTACGGGCCATTCTGGTGCGAAGAATGGTAGCCGGAGCCTGCAAAGTAGAATATCCTATCGTTGCGCATCACAGAGGCATGGATGGCAACTGTGGTCGTATCTTTGCCGTTTGAC
>DATEIL010000227.1:0-16667 GCA_035279085.1 Nitrososphaera sp. | reverse complement strand
TCAAACGATAGCATCAGGTAAAACTTGTTGCTGCTTTCAGACACTATCGGAATAGTCGCCCTCACAAGGTTTTCGTACCTGCCGATGGCATACTGGAGGCGGCCGACTCTAGAGCCACCTTGGATTGCGCCCGTCCGCTGTATGGCCTGCATAGTGTATTTTTCAGTCTCGTTGAGGGATGAAAGTGGCACGAGCCTTGGTCGATAGGACTTTGCTAGTAAAGTGCCGAGGTGGTCCGCAAGGCCGCAGTACCGGATAATGCCATCCAGCTTTAGAACCTCATCGCACAGGTTCTTGTAATTTGTCACCAGATATATCTAATGAAATTATGGATTTTTATATCATGTGATCTGGTGTCTTGGCGGTTTCTTTGTCTGCTGCGCGACTAGGAAGGGAAGCGAAGCGAGACCTGATGACACAGGATATAAATTTGAACCCGGATGTACAGTCAACAAAATATACGTATGCCACCACCACTGACGATCCACTGACAAGACGAATTGTGAGCTGTATTTCTTTCAGTCCAATTGTGCCGCCAGCTCTTGCGCCGGCGTCAATAATTCAATGTTCTCACCGTCTACACTGCTAACCACAAAAAACTGAAAAGTATACGTTCCGCTTGGTAGTGACGACAGGTCAGGCATCACAGTCACAGAAGTCTGACTGCCTTTATCCATTGTCCCCGACGACCAGCTGATATTGACCGCAATACCCTCTTCGTCAAGGACCTGTACTATTGCAGAGTAGGGCTGGCTAATGCGCTGAACGTTCTTGAATTCGGCAGCGAGCCCGACGCCACCCGTTCCAACCTCTCCGATCTTGTTGCCTGCGCCATCTACAAATGAGATATCTGCAGCGGAGACTTTTGACAGCGCATGGTTTTCGTGATAGAGGCTGCCATACGTGCCGTCCGCTACTGATGTGATTGCGACGGGCGAAAGGGTTGTGAGCTCTCCAGTAATTGTGTCTGCCGCATAGTTAGCCGAAGTCGTCACATCTTCCCAACTCCCGTTGGCAAAGTGAAGCAGGCGCAGATTTTCCTCCTGGGTCGAGTTTTCATAATGCATTGTTAAATGGATGGATCCGTCATATGCAAACCCGCTCGAAACCGTGATGTCATATATTTTTCCTACAGTATGGGCTTCAGATCCATCCACTACCATGGTCTGCTCCTGCGCCGAAGTAGCTGTAAACGCGCCTGACGGAAAATCGGAGTCAGTGAGTTCCTTGATGTAAATGCTCCCTTCCGATGTAACCTCATCAAACACTATATCTATCGAATCAGCTCCAACCTGCGCCTGCGCATTTACGGCTGACCCTTCTCCAGCTTGGACGGTCTGCGCGGGAGATGCAGTTTTTACCTCAGAGCTACTGCCCCCTCCTCCGCCACCACCTTTCAGGACGGCCAAGGATGCCACGAAATCAACGACTAATCCGCTACCAGGCCTTCCTAGCCCGCCTCCTGCTCCGCCGGTGCAATCATCCAGATCGACCGCGATGGTGAATGGACCGGGAACCGAGGTTACACCTGATACCGTCATGGCATCCAGATCCACCGATTGGGTGATGTCTATCCAAGTGGCGTCCTGCAGCTGGACAAGCCTAAAGTTGGACGGGTCAAACCCTCGCAGATCTGCATTGGCATACGACAATGATGCAGAGATTAAACCTGACGACCCGAGGTGGGCATCCACCAATTCCAAGTTCACGGCGCCGCCGACCGGCTTCATGCATACTGATGATTCCACCACGTAGTCTGACATTTGAGCAAATCCTGATTCCTCCAGCCCGTCGATTGTTGCAGCGAAACGGCCGCCAGAGAGATAGCCAACTGAAAACTTGTCACCTTGCTTGGCCTGTAGCTTGAGATTCTCGCTGGAAGACTCGCCTGATGTAAATTCAAAGGTTCCATCGAACACCCCGCTGGCCGGCTGGGTTTCAATCAGGACGATTTCCATGCCAAAGGGCGCGCTTGTTTCTGACTTTACCATCGCCTGGACGATGTCGATTTCCGTGCTGTTCACATCGCCATTATCGTCCGTAATCATTAGGACCGCTGGATCCGTACGCTTGTATACTTCCTTGTCAAAAGAAGCGGTCGCCGTTGCAGAAGAATTCTGAAGGCTCGTGATATCTCGGAGGCCAACTTCGTTGCTCGATCCTACAAAGACCTCCTGTCTGTGAGCGCCTACCGGCTTTGCCTCATGTATAGCCGTTCCTAGTATGAACTTGCTGAATGAACCAGTCCTGCCGGATACCGATTCGGATCCAGGATCGCGGCCCGAGGTTATGTCTACAATCACAGGATCATCCTCAGAGCCCGTAAATTCCTCATGGAAGAGGGACAGCGACGTGGGCGAAGAGCCTGGAGCGAGATCTCCGGAATACAAGAGCTCGACTGTTGCCAAAGTGCCATCTGCCATGTCCACAGCGGAAGACACTCGGAGGCAAATGTCCGTTGCAGAGTACCTGGCGCTTGCCGGGGCATCGCATTCAGATGCGAAAAAGTGGCCGTCCTGTTCCACGCTGTCAAACGTGATAGACCCGTTAAATGCAAAGAATCCAGAAATGTCCACATTCACGTTTTCTCCTGCCGTCACGTTGAACTGCACGGCATCAAGTTCCACGGTATCGTACGATACCGCGTTGCTATCAGATGGAGAGAACCCTTCGTCTCCCGCATAATGTGCCTGCACTTGGAGGTGGTCCTGGGTTTCGCTTGTTGCGTTGCCACTGGATGAAAAGATGCCGTCTGCGTCCGTGACGGCGTCTGCGATATTTGTCGCAGCCCCTGTCCCGTCAAACGAAATGCTCTGGCCTGAAATTCCGAGGCCTGTCGCACCGTCAACAAGAACGCCTGTGACCGTCACTTCGGTCCCCACGGTCACGCTCGCAATCGGATCGAGCGTAAGCGAGGTAAAGTGCTGTTGCACGTTGACTTGTGTCTCTGAGGACTGTGCTCTTTCTGAATCGTCGCCAGCGATCAACTTTGCTGAGACTGACAATGGATTATCAGAGATAGATGAAAGGGCAAAGGAATGAGAAACAGGACCCCAGGAACAGCCGTCAATCTCCACGCCTTCTGATAGAGTTCCATCACCCCAGTCAATTGTGACGGTATCGCCCGGCGCGCCGTTTCCTACTCCCCCGGCAACCTCGACGGAGTCTAGGTCCCACAGTGGGACCGTGTTGCTGACCAAGTCAAGCGTCACGGTAGGGTCGTGAGGGTCAAAGACTTTGAGCAATATGTCCGAGTTGCCAAGATCGTCTTGGTCCTGCCAGATGACCAGAGGAAGGCCATCTGCCTGCGTTACGATTCTCGGCGTTGCAGATGACCCGGGGTTTGCACTCAGGTTAATGGGGCAGCCAAAGTCATCGCCGTCCAGGCTGGAAGCAAAGAAAATTTCATTGATAAAGTTCACCGAGCCGTCTGTCCATGCCACAAAGATATCATCGTCATCGGACGCTTCCATAGCAAGTGCAAACGACGGCCCCTCAGGGCTGACGCTGATGTTTACAGGATCCGTGAATGGCTGCCCGCCGGTACTCGACGAGAAAAAGATCTCTGCAAAATCATTGTCTGTAGAGTCCTGCCATGATACGAAAATGTTGTCAGGATCGGAGCGGGCCAAAAGAGGGACCAGAGAGGAGCCTTCATTGTCGCTAATATTGAAAGGGTCGGAAAAGGTAGCGCCTGAGTCAGAGCTTGCCACATGAAATATGTCACCCGAACCTGCCGAGTCGTCTGCCCACACTATACTGACTGTGCTTTCGCCCGACGTGGCGATTTTGGGGCTGGCGGCGTTGGCTCCGGATTCGCTAACATTTACAGGTTCCGTAAAGTTTCCATTCGCTCCCGATGAGAAAAATATCTCAAAATTACCCGGCGTCGAATCTATCCATGTGACAAACACGGTCGCGTTGGTTGACAGCGCAAGCTGAGGAGTAGTCGATTCTCCTTCGTTCTGGCTTATGTTAACGGGGTCGGCAAATGAACCCCCGCCGTCAATGCTTGATGTGAAATAGATTTCTCCATTCCCTGACGAAACCCCTGTCCATACCACGAATACTTTGTCACTATCGTCATTGGAGACGGCGATTTCGCCGAATGTTGCCGAAACTCCATCCTGGCTAATATTCCGGGCAGAGGCAAACGTGATCCCGCTGTCGTTGCTTGAAGTGAAAAAGATCTCATTTGGTCCCGACGAAGAGTCCTGCCAGATGACGTAGACGTTGCTGCCGCCTGCAGCGATCTTTGGGCTTGCTGCTGGGCCGCCGGTATTACCGATATTGACCGGTTCTCCAAATGTAGAACCGCCATCGGTGCTTGCTGCAAAAAAAACTTCAAACCCACCGGTCAGCGAGTCCTGCCAGACCGCGTAGACGTTATTCCCCGACACCGCAACCCGGGGCGAGATGGAAGTACTTTCATTGTGGCTTACATTTATGCTGGAAACTGACACCTGCGCATATGCGCCTATAAGGGGTAGAAATATCAGGAACGAGCAAAGCGCCACGGCGGCAATTGTCCTCGATAAGGATGTCTGCAAGATTAAGCCTCTGACAGGTCGCCTCATCGCACTATTGGCTGATTCTAATCGCTCTCCCATCTCTGCTTCCATCGGGGTGTCTCCAGACATAGGGAAAGGCCGCCGCCCAAACTCACTTTAGGGCAAATACGGCGGTTACCCCATCCCCGTTGTGGTCCAGCAGTGCTTCGGTAGGCAATCCCAAGTCAACAATTATCCTTATTGCATACTGCTTGTTAGCGACCATGTTCTTTGTTCCAAGGTTGAATTGCCATGTACCTGTAGTCGCATCGTAACTAAATTGGTCACCGGTGCTTGAGGGGTTGCTCGAAACTGGCTCTGAGTAGTCCCCATCAGCAGGAAGACCTGTGCCTATCGCAGCAATCTTGAGCCGGATATTTGTCACGTCGAGGTTTGTCACGGTGTTTCCTTCGCTATCGAGCAGTTGGAACATGATCGGAATTGTGCTTGACTTTTTGAAAACACTCATGCCCGACTCGCCGATGGAGACATCATTGATCGGTTGGTGCACCCCTTGGAACTGGTTGCCCAGTTTCTGAAGGCCTTCCAGTACTATCGGAGTCATTTCTGGAAGAGTGTCGGGGTCCGGATACACTGCCCCATCAATGTTGCCGCTGTCCCTAAAGTTTAGGTCTGAGAGAGTTATGAGAGACCACTCGTCGTAGCTTCTTAGTACAGATTCAGTGGTGCCCGTGTCGCATCCCAGTACTCCGGCAAGCTTGTTGACGTTCAAAGTGATTCCAGAGCCTGTAGCTGATCCTGCGCCGTCCCAGTTGACGTTGGGACCAGTAGATCCCGTAAGGACACTCGGTGTGCCTCCAGGGTTGCCCCAGATGAGCTTAAATGCCGTCGTCCCGCCCCACTGCCCCGAAGTTATGGCAAGCCCGGTTCCCTCTGCAAGGCTGCCTTCGTCAAGATCCGCCAGAGCTTGGCGCGAGTATGTGAGTTTCCATTCAATTGGTGCTCCCGCTGCGGTGGTAGCGCTGAGTGAAGCCCATGGCATCTGTCGGCTATAGCTCATAACGCTTATCAGGTTCGGCTTGCAGTTGTCGTCGTCGTTTCCTCCATGTCTCAGTCCAAGCATGTGGCCTAGCTCATGCATCAGTGTTCCTTGTCGTTCCTGCGCTGTATTTGTGAACTTGTTGGTTCCACTGGTGCAGCCGACTGATACAATGGCGTCATTTCCGCCCAGCTCTGCCTGTCCCGATGGACCGCAGGCCACGCTTGTTCCGGTATTTACGTTCTGTGCGAAGAGGATGTATCTGAAGACCTGGGCCTTTGCTTCAAGGAGGTCCTTGCCCTGGCCCAAATTCCCTCCGGCGGTAGTGCGTTCAGCAGAAGTTCCAAAGTGCGCCTTCTTTATGCTGTCATAGTCGTTTGTTGCATCTCCATCAGCGTCAGTCCATACGTGCAGTGGGTTCTTGACTACTAGGTTTGTCTCGTCCAGCACAAGGTGGAGCGTAAATCCTTCTGCAGCAAATGCTGATTCCACTGCATTAGTGTCCGTAGTGGTCGGGCAGAAGCCGGTCATGCAGTCGATTTCGACGAATATGTCCTTCTGACCAATGGCTGCGCCTCCGTCTGCCGTCAGCTGGTAAGTAGCCGTTCCAAACGTCACACCACCTGCCTCCCAGTTGTCGCATATGGCGTCGGAATCGCTGTCAGAGTTCGTCCCGCAGCTGAGTACGGTAACGCTGCCGCCCGAGCTTCCGAGCGACTGTGATCCCTCGCCTCCAATGCCGCCAGTGTTGGCTAGTGCATCGTACAGTTCAGTCGAGCTGTCGGATGCAAGGTACTGTGGCGTGCCTCCAAAATGGGCAGTAACATCTAGGCCATCCTCATCTACGTTCTGAGCAAAGCCAGTTGAGTAGAACGAACCTGAATTGATTGTGAATGTCGCAGGTTGTGGACCGGCTGTCAGATCTTCAAAGTTAATGACGTGCTGCTCGCGAGGCAGGCCTTCAGGATTAAGCGTTAGGATTGCGGCAATGCCGACGGTATTTCCGGGCGCCCCGCCAACCTCCGTTATTGTAAGGGTCTTGATCCCGTCAGGCACGACATCGCCACCCACAGGCGAGTAACCGGAGATTATCTGCAGGATGGCAACATTGGGAGCTGCTCCTCCTGCTACAGCCTCAGGTTGGAGTGTGCCGTCCCATTCTTCCACGACATACTTGAAGGTGTCAGTGCCCATGCCTTGAATGAACAGGTTGGTCTGCACGGTGCTCGGCGGGAAGCTAATAGTATCACCGACGCTCAAGCGTAGCACGTTGTTGTCGGCTGGATTCGGGTCGATGCCACCAATTGTATCAGCGTCACATGCGCTTGGAACAGGGCAGGATTCGAGATCCAATGGGCCAGCGGAGCCAAATGTCACGCCTTGTGTAACGGCTGGCTGAAGTGTTCCAGTGGCACCATTTCCGTCAAATGTAATAATCTGGCCCGAAACTGGTGTGGAAATGTCCGCGTCAATCAACCTTCCAGATAATGTGAATCCTGTTGTCGCAGTCACGTCCCTAATGGGATCAAGCGTCAGGCTTGTAGCATGTGGTTGCACATTCACCAGTGATGTGTCGGTGTCCTTTAGGATCGCAGGGTTGCTGCACGGGTTCTGCAATCGTGCGGTTATAGTGACTGGACCGACGCTTGCTTCCCCATAGATGTGGTTAAAGCCCCATGTTCCACTACCGGGTGCCACCGCTTGCTCGTCAGTAGAACCATCGCCCCACGCTACGACGATGCAGTCACCAGCAATGGCTCCGCTATAGGTACCGTCGACATTGACAAGGTCAAGATCCCAGCGTGGCGCGGGATTATCGACATTTGCTATGACAATATCAGGCCCGCCAACTGATGCGACCGTGATTGTGTTTGTGCCGAGAGGCTGCGCCCCCAATCCTTTATTTCCAGAACCGTCAATGGCTTCTACCTGATATTGATAAGTGCCGTCTGGCACAATCGACGGTGTGAAACCGGTGCCATCCCATACAGCATCATTCGTTCCGACAATCATTGTACCAGTTAGATTTGCACCTCCCATAAGGCTCCCATCGAGGATCTGAATCGTATAGGTTCCTGCTTCGTTTGAGTCAAAGGAGATTGTAGTAGTCTCACCAATGTTGGGTGCGAATGGGTCCGGAGCATCAACGACGTTGGTGATGAGAGGAGGCATGATATCGTCAGCAGCCAAGTCCTCGGTGAATCTTGAAATTACAAGGTCAAAGTCGCCGGCATTATTCTCGCTGTACGCTCCAACAGTTGTTGGATAATCAGTGGATAGAGCGGAACCAGCTACGAAAACATCCCCACTCGGATGAATCGAAATAGATCTAGCAGCGTCAACATCTGTTCCTCCAATGAAGGTCGAAGCTGAAAGCGTGGATAGGTTGTGTGAAAGTTTGGAAACTGCGATTTCATTGTTTCCGTTGTGAGTTTCGTCGTACGCCCCTGCCGTCGTCGGGTAACCTAAGCCAGCCTGGACGACAAGATAAATGTCATCTGATGGACCGATTGCCATAGCGCGTGCAAAGTCAACGTCAGGTCCCCCGATGAAGGTGGAATATTGCAGCGCGCCCAAACTTGGGCTTAAGCCTGACACAAAGACATCATAGTCGCCATTGTGGCTGGTATCGTATGGGCTTCCCCCCGCAGTTGGAAAGAATGGAGAAAGCGTTCTTCCAGACACATAGACACCGAAAGTTGGAGATACTGCAATACTGTAAGCCAGATCGAATTGCACGTCGCCTAGATAGGTTGAAGCAATTATTGAACTGAGAGCGGGGTTCAGATGTGTAACGAATACGTCAGAGCTGCCAGCATGACTTGTGTCGTAGGCCCCTGCCGTCGTCGGGAAGTTCCCAGATGTAGTTCTTCCGGTTACATAGATATGACTTGAGGAATCCACGGCGATTGCTTCAACTTCGTCAACCGAACCTCCACCCAGAAAAGTTGATGCTGTTAATGAAGTAAGCGCTGGGTCGAGTCTAGCGATAAATCCTTCCTCAGCGCCTGCAAATGTTGAGTCTGCTCCACCGACTATTGGAAAAGTCGGACCCTCAGTCCACCCGGCGACATATACGTCCGATACAGTAACTATTATTGAATGGATTTCATCGATGGCGTCCTCGGTATCAGCTCCTCCAAGGAGGGTAGATGCCATGAGTACCGCTCCTGTAAATCTGATCTCTGAAATGAATGCAGAACGCCCACCGATGGGCGAAGTAGTATCATAGGCCCCTGCAGTCGTCGGAAAATTACTAGAGTCAGTTGTTCCAGCGACATAGATGTTCCCTCCAGCATCTACTGCGACGGCAAATGGAGTTTCCCCATTGGCCCCTCCGAGAAAAGTTGACATCTCAAGTGTGGTCAGATCATCGCTGAGCCTTGAAACAACTACGTCTCCCAAGCTCGGTGGTCCCTCGTTGATGACTCCTAATGTGGTAGGGTAATCGGCAGAAGAAGACTGCGCCGCTATGACCACTTGACCAGGGGGAGACCATGCAACAATTGGATCGATATCAGTGTTGCTTCCTCCAACAAAGGTCGATGCGATGAGCGGATCTATAGTCAGGGCGTAGTCAGGATTGTAGTCGCTGCCCATCTGAAATCCATATTCAAGATTGCCTAGCGCAATATACGACACTGAGATTGGAATAGTTATTCCATTTATCTCTTGAAATGCTACAGGGCTTGTAAGGCGGAGATCGCTAGGTTCTGATTCAAGGACCAACTCGCCACTATTATTATCTACACTCAAGCCGGATATCCCTTCTACTGCGAGTCTGATATCTTTGACATTCGCTCCCGGCTGAATCGTAAAGATCTTTTCGACATTATTGTTTGAAGCTTTAAGATCCACGAAAATCCCGTTCCATGCTTCGCCAAATGAGATCGTGTTGTATGCAGGTACGTTTTCTTTCCAGTTGCTCTGTTCACCGATATAGTAATTTATTCTGGTAGGACTCTGTTCTGAACCGTATGGTAACATCGGCTGTGCGCCGACGAAACTCTCTTTGAGTGCTACCGACTTTGAACCACCGTCTGATTGGACTGCAGTGCTGTCATCCATTTTCAGAGCATAAGTTATGCCACTACTTGTGACAAATACAGTTCCCGCAAAGGTCTCAGTATAGAACAGGGCCTCTGGACTTTTTTGTCCCTGGTTCTGAATGAAAGGCAGCCCGACTTGTTTTGCAGACTCTTTTATAGAAGCAGCAGAATTGGTGGTGCTAGGATTAAATAATTCTGTAGTAAAGGCACTGGCGGGCTGCAGTAAAATGCCAGATAGCGGTATCGATAAGACGCTGAATAGCAATACTCCGCAGAGTGCGAATGCCAGAATGGATTCTGGCTTTATAGTCTTATACGTTCCACTGATCGTTCTAGTGTTTTTTCCACTAAGAGTGAACCGGGTTTTCATGATGGAGTCAGCATAAGCGGGCATGTTGTAAATATATAAGGCGAACTCATCGGAAGCTAAGTTTTCTCATCATTTGATGAGGGCCACTGGTTCCACAAAATGGTAACAATTGTTACCTCACGGCCTCCTCGTGGAAAATAACCTGTAAAATGATGGGAACTAAATTCGGTAAGACTGCTATATGTCTATATCACATAAGTTAAATAATTGCAGTTCATCAGAAGATCGTTTGGCTTCCAACGGCTGGTCCGGCTCATTTTCATTGCCTGTAGTTGCAAGGATTCTAAATGTCTTGGCAGATGATGGCGTAGGCATCAAGAGAACCAATCTTGCTGGGCGAACTGGCCTGAACTATGGTGCCTGCGTCAGGTACATTGAACTGCTACACTTCCTGCGTTGGGTCAAAGTGTCCGATGAGCCGAGAGGACAGGTGTATATTACGCAGCTGGGCAGGGAATTTCTCCTTCACCTCCAGAAACTAGAGGGCGGTCCACAAAACGACCGCAGTACTGATTACTTGAAGACAATTTCTATGCATATGAACCATTCTTCCCACCGGGCTGACGGCGCAGAGTCCATGGTCGAGCAACATTTGCCCTCTGGGTATAGATCCTTTGGCAAAGCTGGCATCTCGAAAGCAGAGCTCGGTGGAGCAGGCAACATCATGGTTGTTGAAGACGAGGAAGACATCTTGCTGACATATGAGGTCTGTCTGAGGGAGCAAGGCTTCAATGTCTATGGCTTCTCGGATCCTGGGAAAGCACTTCATGCATTCGAAAAGAGCCTGTGCGGTTCGATAGATGTAATAATATCAGACATTAGGATGACATCTATTAATGGGATGCAACTCTACAAGAAGATAAGATCCGTAAATCCCGAGGCCAAGATTATCTTTATATCCGCGCTTGATGTTGCTCCTGAAATAACTTCAGCGTTACCTGGATTTAAGAGAAAAGACTTGCTGACAAAGCCTATCAGCCAAGGCACCTTGTTAAGAGCAATATCTGAGGCGATAGTTGAAGCTAGGCGCTCAAATGTGAGTGAATGAAACAAGCGCGATTATTCGAGCTGACCGGGGAGAGATCTCGCGTCAGGGTAATTTAGACGGGGTCGGCCGCGCTTTGGCTCCAGAGATTTTGAATAGGATGCTCAAAGAGACCGAGGATCGGTGCAAGGCTTGCAATAATGCTAGGTCTTTTACTTATCGTACGATACGTGTGTGTATTGTAAAATAATACCTCGAGATTCACGACACGTACAATTTGTACTCTGCAGGAGCAATGGCATCTGTCACTGCTTTGGGAAAATCCATTTGCTTTCATCGGGAGTAGAGTTAATTGAATACCCATGATCTAGAAACGTCTGGGCGGCCCTTTCCCGGAGTCTAGATATCAAGTGGGATCGCAAAATGGAACGACGCCCCCTTTCCGTCATTATTGTTTTCCGCCCAGATTCTCCCCCCATGTGCTTCTACGATTCCCTTCGATATGTACAGCCCAAGCCCGGTTCCTCCGTCGGACCTTGAAATAAATTTCACAAATAGCACTGGCAGAACTTCTGGACTTAGCCCATCCCCATCATCACAGACAGTCACAATTGCGTCGCTGACATCCCTTGTGACGCCAATTTCAATTGTCCCCTTTTTGGTGAACTTTTGGGAGTTATTCAGCAGATTATACACGACCTGGACCAGCCTATTCTTGTCGGCATTTACCATGACTGATTCTGAGGGCTTGAGGACAAAATTGACATTGGTGCCGCTCATGCCAAATGAGTTTCTTAACTCCTGCATGACTTCAGCCATGAGCGCACTCAGGTCAAACCTTTCAGTATTGAGCCGGAGCGTTCCGGAGTCGATCCTTGAAACGTCTAGCAGGTTTTCAGTGAGATTCTTTAGTCGCTGTGCATTTCTGAGTATGACCTCCAATAGTTGTCGCTCATACGAAATCGCGACGGACCCTGAGGCCTCCGCCTTGGCTTTTGTAGCACCGGCATGCAGAGCTTCGGCTAGTCCGAGAATTGGCTGCACTGGAGTCCTAAGCTCATGGGCCGCGACTTCCAGGAATTCCTTCTGTGCCTGTAGGTTAATCTCTAACCGCTCATTTGCCACGGCGAGCTGCCTAGTCCTTTCGCCCACTTCGTTGCTAAGAGCCCCGTTCCACTTCAACAAAAGTAAGCTGAGTATTCCAATCGATAGAACAGTTCCAGACAGAATCAGAAACAATTTTGCTGTTTCTTCCTTGAGCGAGCTATCTACTTCAGAGTAAATGTCTGCAGTCGGGGATACCAGCTGGATAAAATACAGCGCCTGCCCTCTCACGTGTACGGGGTATTGAGTCGTGAACCGCTCTCCGTTGCCGTAATCATACAGCCCGAAACCAGAATTTCCTGCTAGGAGACTCCTTGTCAGATTGTTCAAAGCAGGGTTGTGATTTATGAAGGCCTGGGTCTCTTCGCCAAAGAAAGGATCGCCCACCAAGTCCTGGCTTGCGCCTACTGCCAGGAGGGTACCCTCTTTGTCCATGGCGACGAGGAATTGGGAGTTGATATCGTGAACATTTGCATAGTATGCAAAGTAGGGAACCGTGGGTATCGATACAGCTACGATGCCAAGGATTTCCTGACTTTCCCTGCTAATGATCGGGTACGAAATAAATATTCTGTAGATGCCTTGTCGCTCAAAGCCGTCTGAATACATCGGCTTTCTGCTCTCCCTTGTTTCAATAACCCATTGTCGCTGAGAGAAATCTGAACTAAGGAAGGTTTCGCCGAGTGACGGGGCGAGGCTAACTGCCACGATGTTGTTCTTGTCTAGGATAAGTAGACTGCTGATTCTGGGCGAAAGCTCTTTGTATTTTTCTTCGATGAGATCCTTCGCGTTCTTGCTAGATAGATCGCCCCGCTGCAAGTAGTAGGAATTAGTGAGCCCCTCCACAGTGTTGACAATCAGGTTAAGGTCTGTTCCTATGTGATCCGACATCCTACGCGTCGCTTCGATCTGCGCATCCTTATGCTGTTCAAACACTGCCGTCCTCACTTCGTTGCGTGTCAATTCCTGCAAGTAAAAAAACAGCACCAGCGAAAATGTGGATACGGCCACGACGGATATGATCCCGATTGTTCTAAACGCAGGCCGTAGCAGATACCTTGGCTTTTCGCCATTGGAGCTCTGAAGCATTGACAACAAGTAACCCTTGTGGATATTGATATACCCTCTCTTGTTCCCAATTGAGGAAAATACTGAAAAGAATTGGACGGGTCTTTTTACTTCGTTTCGAGACAGGTGCAGTACTGAAACTACATACTCTAAATAATGCCGCTACGCAGTTGCTGCCACTGCAAAATTCGATAAAAATCGCCATTGTCGCGATTGTTGGTGCACTTGCCATAGTATTCTCTATCGATTATGCCACCTATGGAGCTCCCGGGCCAAAAGCGGCGACAGAGCCGATAGGCAGCGATATTGCTCCCGCTGCTAACGCTACATCAGTTGATCTGATCCCGGATCCATCTACCCAGCAGAAGAAGAGAGAAGTTGTACTCACGGCAATCTTGACTGGAGACAGGTGGGACGCTCTACTCAAGAAAGCAGAAGAGCGCTATGAGAGCAGGCATCCTGACACGGATCTTAAGGTTGAAGCAACCATTGTTTCCTACGACGAAAGTAGATCAAAATTGCTAGAATCGTTGCGCAATGGAACATCGGTGGATTTTATTTCGCTGGACCAGATCTGGCTGGGGGAGTTTGCTGACGAAGGACTGCTTGTAGACATAAGCACCAGGACAGAGGCATGGGGGAGAGCGAGTGACTGGTACCAAGCAAATTGGGACGGGGGGCTGCACAACGGCAGAGTCTATGCAGTCTGGGCTTGGACCGACGTCAGGGGGATGTGGTATTGGAAGGATATGCTGCAGCGTGCGGATGTTGATCCGTCCTCCCTTCGCACTTGGGACGGGTACATAGAGTCATCCAAGAAGCTGAGAGCTGCTCTTGGGGACGACGTAATTGAGCCGATCCACTTGGTCGGGGCAGATCACTCACCTGACATGTGGTACCCTTACCTCTGGATGTTAGGGGGGAACATACTGGAGCAGAGAGAGGGTCATCCGACCAAAGGTGCCTACTGGTTTCCAGCGTATAATGGAACCGAAGGAGTCAGGGCTCTTGAATTTCTGAAAGACCAAGTAGACGCTGGAATTGTCCCGCAGCGCGAACATAACTGGGGATCCGAATTTGCCAACAGGTCATTTACGGTTATGCTAGAAGGCTCATGGCTTCCGGGCGAATTTTCTCCGGAAGCAAGGGAGGACTTTGAAGCGAACGTTGGCTTCCTTCCCTTATTCCCTGTCCCTCATGAAGGAGAGGCCAGTGCAACCCTGATGGGAGGATGGCTATTTGCAATTCCACAAGCTTCCAACAATAAGGAAGGGGCATGGGAATTCCTCACGACAATGCTTGAGCCGGATGTGATAACGACGATCCTGAAGCAAGATGGGTATTTGCCTACCCAGATTCCGATAGGCGAGGGCAAGTATGCGCCAGCTATGAGAGACTCGCTGGTATACTATGACGAGTTGACCTCGATGTTATCGATAGGGCGTGTGCGTCCCAACATAGTCGAGTATCCCGAAATAGCGGGACATATCAGGGATGCGATCAATGAGGTCTACAGCGGCGAAAAACTTCCTCAGCAGGCGCTTGATGACGCGGCTGCAAGGTCAGCAGAAAGCCTCGGCTGGCTCACATAGGCAGTACGTTCAATCAGCAGAGATACCAGCAGTGTTCGGGACATGGGAGCAGGTCGTATTACTTGGTGCCATATCGGACCAAGATTCACGCTGAAAAGCAACGAGCACTGGAGGTACCAAAATTCTATATTTTCCTCGGATGAGCCCGTTACCCGCCTGCGGTCGCTTCCTTAGATATCTCCTTTTACCTAATTGGTTAAATAACTCTCCCGCTTCAGTAATCTCGTTCGAATGGACTGGCACCGATCATTTTCCCTTCCTGTGATCCTGCGGATCCTAAAAACACTCCGCGAACAGAATCCCGGTATTAACAAGACTGGTCTTGCCGGCAAAACAGGTCTCAACTATGGAACGTGTGTAATGTATGTAGACTTTCTAACTTTGCTCGGCTGGGTGTCTTCTGCCAAAGGACACAAGGGCCTTATAACTATCACCCAGAGCGGAATTGACTTTATGCGCCTATTGCTACAGCGTGCAGAATTGGGAAATGTCGCGATGTCAGAACTTGGAGGAATGCTAGACCTGTCTGCCTCGGAGCTCCCAAGTCTAGTCAAACGTGATCAAGACTCGGAGGTCGACTCTTTGATCAATGCCATTGGCAGAAAGCTAGAGGATCGAGATTTCCAGGCAGGAAAAATCCTCCTAGTGGAGGATGAGCCAGACCTGATAATTACGTACAAAGTCACTTTGGCAGAACTCGGCTTTGATGTCGTAGCTTTTACAAGCCCAGAGTTAGCCTTGCGTGAATTCAGAGAAAATACTAATCGTTATGACCTTATCCTATCAGATATTCGCATGGATTCGATGAACGGCCTTCAATTATACAGGGAGATGAAGGCACTTAGGCCTCAAATCAGGATTATCTTCATATCCGCGCTTGATGCTGCACCAGAATTAACCTCGATTCTGCCGGGCTTCAGAAATGAAGATCTGCTTGCAAAACCTGTCAACCGCGACACGCTCGCAAAGAAGGTCCAAAGCGCCGTTGCGGAATCCAGGGTGTACCTGCGGGGGATCCGTACTTAAATCTCAATCAAGCGAATTCCACCGCCAAATCTCTCTCGCAGAGTTGCTGATGGAATTAGGAAAAAAATACACGCCGCCACCTCTTTTAGCAGGCAGCAGTCAGTGTGACGGTTTGGGTGGTTGCACCTGTGAATCCCGTTTGACCTGCAGCTAGGTCTGCTCGCAATTGCCAAAACAGGTTCATGTTTGTAGTCGGGCTGATGTTGCCGACGGTCACAGGGGAAGTCGTCAATGGAACCTTTGGCGCCGCACCATACGGAGCCCCAGGCGTAGGCGCATATTGCGTCGCACCTACATTCATGACGTTTACGCTTTGTGCCCCCACGATGGCCGTCCATTGCGTTCCAGACACCGATAGGCTTCCCTGCGCATTACCTGTATTGTCAATAGCTAAGGTCTGCTCAGCGCTTAGCTGACCCTGGCTGAGTGAACCATAGTTTATCGGGGATCCCGAAACAAAGTTGAGGCCACACGTTTGGGCGGATACTATTGTAACCTGACCCTGTACTGTCTCCGCATTAGCCACTGGCGCCAAGACTGGGCAGAAGAGCGCAGCCGTTAACGCCGAGACCAATGCCAACTTACTTCGGAGTTTCATTATCAGTCGCATTGCGAGTAGGCATTTAGCATTTGCTCATTAGGGGCTACTTAGCGGGAGATGAGTATAGCCTTAATAGGTCCAAGCCAAAAATCCAGTGGTTGAAGCGGCTTTCTGTCATCTCTATGCTCACGCTAGTGGCTGTTTTTGCTTTCGGTAATACTATTACGGGGGCACTTGCCTTGCAGCAGGTAGCTGGGGAAATCAAAGTCACGGTGCAGCCTGGACAGACTTCTTCATTCCAATGGGGGTTACTTTCCGATATTGATCAGCCTTCAACGGTTAGACTTCATGCCGAGGGAGAGGGCGCTGAATTTCTTCAATT